>CAZYFC010000061.1:0-8788 GCA_964646715.1 uncultured Lachnospiraceae bacterium | reverse complement strand
ATGCGCTTGCGCCGTCTATCGAGCAGGACTCGTAGATAGCGGGCGAGATCGACTGCAGACCGGCAAGGAAGATGAGCAGCTGAACGCCGGAGCGATTCACGATGCTGTAAATGTTGTTGACGATCTGTACGACGTAGGTAACCATGCCTGAGCCGAATTTCATCGAGGAGAAGAGGCCGCTGACATCGGCTGCCGAGATAAACTGGGTAGCGCCGTTGCCGCCCTGAGCCTGGTTACCGCTCTCCACGCCGTTGCCCATCTGATCGGAGGCAGCGGCGGTGGAAAGGTCGATCTGTGCAATAATACCGGTGGATACGATGACGGGAACGAAGAAGATCGCGCGGAAAACTGCTCTGCCGACCATCTTCTGATTGAGAATGACTGCCATGAAGAGTGAGAAGATAATGATGGCAGGAATATCGATGATCAGCTGCAGCGTACCCGAAAGCAACGTCTCCGCGAAGCTCGTGGTGTCGAAGAGCACCGCCTGATAGTTAGATAGGCCAACGAAGGTGACGCTGTAGCTACCTGCGGCAAGATTCGGCACCTTGACGGTTGCAAAGGTGTAGGTGAGCGACTGGAGGATCATGGGAATGTAGATCAGCACGAAGCCGATTACAAAGGGAAGCACGAAGATCCAGCCCGCACGGGCCTTTTTCTTATCGAGAGAAACGACTTTTCTTTGGCGCGCCTTGGGGGCGGAAGCGCGTGTAAGTGTGTTATTCATTTACGCCTTCCTCCTTTCAATTGCCTGCAACGGCAAAGTCGTTGCTGGCGATCACGTAATCAACATCTTCGAAGGTGACCGTTACCTCGTATGCCGTATAGTTCAGCAGGAAGGTCTTGGTCGTGCCGTCTGTTCTGGTGTATTCAACCATAACAACCTGATTGCCCGTGATCTCTCTGTCAAGACTTGCCTTGAATTCTTCCTCAAGGAAGTCGAGATAGAGGGCAACGCTTTCATCGCTATAGGCTCTCAGCGAGATAGTGTCGTAATCACCGTCGCCGTCGTCAATAGCAAAGTAAGGACAGGTTTCGAAGAATTCTTCGGTGAATACCTCACCGTGACGCAGGGCAAGTGCCTTGCGGTTGTTGTAGGACTTCAGTGCGGCATTCAGAGCCTCTGTGTAGCCCTCCTCAGTGGCGCCGACAAGCTGGAGCAGCGTGAGGTCAGCCATCTCGTTTTCGCCGAGCGAGCGGATCGCTGTGATGAACTGATGATCCGTTATGGTGGCAGTCTGAACGTCCTGAAGTGCCTCGTTGAGGATGGTATACTTTTCTACGATGGTGTCGTAACAGATCGTGTAGTCGATCGAATAGTAGTCACTGAAGTTGCTGTCGTCCTTCAGGGTCGAGGTGTTCTGGTATGCGATGGTAAAGTAAGGTGCGGCACCGTTCTCAATGATCTTAAGCAGCTCTCTGTCGATGTCACTTGCCATACCGGTTGCTGTGCCCGCGTAGTTGATGTAACCGTGAAGCACCATGCCCATGAAGGGAACGGCAGTGCTTGCACGGGCGTAACGCGTGGAGTCAAGCGGCATGTTGAGAATGTAATCGGCGTAGGCGAGGGCGTAAGCGTTACCGCCGTCGATCATCACCTTGCCGTACTTTTCAGAGATCGTCTTGAGAAGCTGTACGGTGTAATACTTGCTGTCCTCGCGGTTATAGGCATCATCCTCGTCAAAGTCAGAGTTGAGGTCTGTGCCGAGCGAGCCGACGGAGAGGCCGGATACGCCAAGCTTATCGATCTTCTTGGAGAAGGTCTCAAAGAGTCTCATGTAGACGGAGGGCGAAACGATGATCGAGCCAACCGCAGTGAAGGACTGATAGGTAGCGTCGTATTCGCGCTTGGAGGCATATCGGTCGTCAATCGTTCTCGAGGAATCCTTGAGAGAATTGAAACCGTCGCCCGAGCCAACGCGCTCAACATTAGCAAAGTCGAAATCGGGGAAGATGCCGAGATTCTTGTCGCTTGCCGAAGAAACCTCGGTGGCGTAGTCAACGAGATCGGCATAGCCGCTGTTTCCGCCCACGACTGACTCAAATTTGAGCGAGGAGGGTGCGTAGGAGTAGAGGCCGCCCTTAGCAAAGCCGACAAGACGGAAGTTGACGTTATCAACGTTGTCTGCACAAAGCTCCTCGTAGATCGTCTTGATATCGTCGAAGGTGGTGAGCGCTACGTCGGCAACCACGGGGATCGTCGCCACGACCTTCGTAGCAGTCGTCATACCGAATGCTTCAAGGTAGAGCGGAATATCGTCGTCGACGTTTTCGAGTGCAGAGAGAACACCGGTTTCGAGCAGATAATCTCTGTACGCGTCAGCCATACCAACGTAGCTTGCTTCGTACTCGTATTCCTGGATGGCGCCTGCCTCGTCAACGTAGGTAGCGTCGGAGAGCATGATGTACTTGATGCGATAGCTGCCGGTATACTTTCTGTCCGAAACGACTACCCACTCGGTGGAGTCGTTACTGACCGAAATGGCGTCTGCCAGACGGTAGGAGTCCTGAGGTCTCGGGAATACGCTGATATAGACCGAATTATACTTATGTTCACCGCCGCCTGCAACCACGGGATCGTAACCGCCGTGGGCGGAGGTGATGTTACAAAGCGCGTCACCTTCGGTGATGATGGCGAGATAGCCCTGGGAGACGATAGTCTCGATCTCCTCGTATGCGTTCTCGTCGTAACGCTCGGTCACCTTGGGAACGTCATTGTAATACTCGATCTCAACAACCTCTTCCTCGGTGTCAGTGGAGGTATCGGTGTCGGTGGAGGTGCCGTCCTCATCCGTGCCGTCCTCAGTCGTGCCGTCATCGGGCGTTTCCTCGGTGCCTTCACCGGGGATCACGGCGTTGGGGTCAACGGGCACGTCGGTCTGGTAGTATGCAGGCTGACCGTTGTACCAGAGCTGCTCTCTGATCTTGAGAACGCCCTCAACGCGGTTCGCCTCGTCAACCACCTCGCCTGCTTCGTTGACGTAAACGTAGACGGTCTTATCCTTGTAGGTAATGACCTCGCCGTCTTCATCAAGGGCGGGTGCCATAAGATAGTATTCAACGACTTCAATATAGGGTGCAAGTCCCGCTTCGACGTAGGTGTTATAACGCTCAAGCGTGTCAAACGCCGTGTAAACGGGGCTGTCCCACTCCGTGTCACCCTCGCGGACGATAGCGAGGTCAGCAGAGGTGGAGTCATACTTGAACTGAGCAAGATACTCTTCAACCGTGGTGATCAGTTCGCCGTCGGAGTTGAGGGCATCAAGCATGATCCTATCGTCAGAGGTATAGTACTGCTGCACGCCCTTATCGTCAAGAACGTTCTCCTGCAGCCAGACGTAGCCGGTCTGATTGTCGAGGTTGTAGGTTCTCATGACAGTATCTTCGATCGTGCCGAAGACGGGCAGGTGCATTAGCTGGCTCTTGCCGTTGTAGCTGCTGGTAATGTCGTGGTATGCAAAGTCAGGTCCGTAGATCTGACCGCGGATGGTATACGAGTTCTTGCCGTCGCTCATGATCTCTTCGTTGCGAACGATCGTTCCGCTTCCGTCGGGAATGAAGGTATAACCCGTGTAGTCGTTGGAGGTCGTTCCGAAGTAAGGCAGCACGTCGATTGAGATCAGACGGTAGGTGTCCTCATCAAAACGGATGCTGTTCGCGGGCAGACGAACCTCAAGTCCATCCTCCGAAAGGGTATATTCAAGTGCCAGACGGAAAAGTGCGGGATTCGAGTCTGATGAGACGTAACCTGTCATAGCGGTGTCAGTCTGCAGATCCTCGTAGGTGTAGGAGGTATACTGCTTAACCGCCGATTCGATCAGGTTTTTCTGATACTCGGTAACCTCGGAGCGGAGTGCCACGATAACCATTCTGTCAAGTGTACCGTCGCCGTCATAGTCGGAAGGACCGACCTGGGTAACGCACTTGTAGGTGCTCTCCATACGCAAAATGTCGGCATTGGAGGGCTTGATGTCCTCGTCTGCGAGGTTAACGTAGGTGTTATTGACCTGCATGTAGGGGTCGATAACCAGGTACATACTACCGATGAGTCGTTTATAACGGATCTCACGGCGACTCTCAAGCGTGTCGGTGCTGTTGGGGTTCTCGGCGTAAACGGCGTCGAGGTCGGCCTGCGTGAAGCAGTTCTCCCAGGTGGGATCACGGATCAGCTCCACGAAGCGGTTGTACTCGACCCAACCGGGAACGAGCTGCTTGGAGGATTCCTTACCAAGCGTGTACTCCACGCGGATACCGCTCTTGATGTTCTTCACAGTGAGCTGCTCGCGAACGGCGCAGTCTGAGAAGCTGCCGAGCGTGCTTTCCTTGTTGTCCGAGATATTGCAGTAGGTCAGCGAAAGCTGATTCATCAGCTTCGCCTTACCTGCCGCGTTGGCGGATGCTACGTCATAGGGGTTGGTGGAAAGGATCTGTCCTGTCAGCGTGTTTCTGACGGCAACCTCACCGGTGGTGGCATCTACGTAAAGCTCGTAGTTGGCAACCGTTGTGCGCTTCGACATGGTTGCAAGCTTCGCCTCTTTGCTTTCAAAGAGGTTGGACTCGTCGAGATAGAGCGCAATTCTGTCTGCATCCTCCATGAGATACGCCTCGTCATCAAAGGGAGAGACGGCAAAGGAAGGAAGAAGAGAGAGAGAGGAGAAGATTCCGAGCGTGAAGATGAACAGAATCAGGGCAGACAAATATCTTATGTTTTTGGAATAGGTATTTCTCATAGTATTTATCTCCTTTCTGTTACATTCTGAACTGGATCTCAGAGATGAGGTTCGAAATAAAGGACATCATCTGTACC
The DNA here is from genome assembly GCA_964646715.1 of uncultured Lachnospiraceae bacterium. Classification (GTDB taxonomy): domain Bacteria; phylum Bacillota; class Clostridia; order Oscillospirales; family CAG-272; genus RGIG1993. The sequence goes on along the minus strand of CAZYFC010000061.1, from coordinate 3,981 downwards.
AGCAGGTTGGAGAAGAGCGCAACGACGAACATGATAACGACCATACCGAGGATCGTACCGAGGATCGTGCCGATATTCTTCACCATAGAGTAGTCATGCGTTACCATCGTGCCGAAGAAGAGCAGGAAGAAGAGCCAGACGTATGCTACGGTCGTGATCAACGTAATAAAGCCTGTTTCGGAGGCGGTAACGACGTGTGTCATCAGGGTAGTGACGGGAATGATAAGGACAACGGGTGTCAGGGAGTAGCAGGAGGCAATGAAGACGTCCTTGAAGCTGCCCTCGCCTTCGAAGAGCGTGGTGAGACACCAGTTCGCGGTTACGAAGAGGAGAAGCGGCACGAGGAGCGATGCCAGCTGCATGAAAATACTCGTGTATGAGATGCTGGGATTGTTGAGATAGGACTGACCGACAGCCTGATACGCAAAGGTGAGAACGGTAAGTCCCAGAATGATCAGTGCGGCACGCAGAGAGCCGCGCTTTTCATGCTTGAGATCCCAATATCCGTCGAAGGGATGGAAGATAAGATGGAAAGCGAAGAGAAGCTCTTCCCAAAGCGTCTTCTGTCTTGCTTCAACAGCGGCACGCTTGTTAACCTTGCCTGCATAACGGAAGAAGAGGTACACAAGCACGCATACGGCAATCGCCACGAGCGGGACGAGCCAGATCCATTTGGAGAGCCACTCCTTGCGCCACTGTGCGAAAGCGGATGAATAATCCTCGGTGTTGTAGGCGATCTTGAAGTACTCCATCGCCTTTTCCCACTGGCCGTTTCTGTAGTATGCCTTGGCAAGACCGATATAAGCGGCGTCGAAGTTGTTGTTCTTCTCAAGAATAAGCTCCCAGTCCTCCTCGGCGAGCGCATATTCACGGTCGTTATTATGCTTGATAGCAGTAAGAAGGAGGTCGCCGTACTCGGTCAGCGCGTATACGGTGAACGAGCCTGAGGAGGAGTCGAGCACAAGCATCTTATCGCCCTGATACACGATACCTCTTGCATATTGGATATTACCGAGCTGGGGGCCCATATCACCGAAAACGAAGAGCAATTCCCCGTTATCGTCGTAGGTATAGATCTTACTTCTCTTGCTGTCTATGATCGACCAGATACCCTCCGGACCAAGCGCCACGTCAACGATGTTTGAAACGCCGGTGGGCGAGCCGTCAAAGGCTCTCGTTTTGAAATCGACCTCGCCTGCAGGGGCGAAGAAGCCGTTACGCTTCAGAATGTCGGTACCGGCGGTGTTCAGTCTCTTGACAGGTGCGTAGTCAGAGGACTTATCGCGGATCGCACTCTCGCGGTTTGATTCCTCAGCCGAGTCCTGCGTAATATAGATGAAGTCTTTTTCATCAATGGTGATATTGTTGTAGGGGCGGGAGACGATAATATCGGATGCAGCCAATGCCTCCGCGGATTGGAAGCGTCTCCAGAAGAGCTGCCACGCACTGTAGCTTGCCTTCTGAGCACCGACGAACTGCTCGAACTCACCCTCGGGTGTCAGAGAGATGATGCCCTGATAAGCCGAGGAGGATACGACGAACAGGCGTCCCGTCGAGTCAACGGCGAGGGCAATGGGCTCATAGAGCTGACCTTCGTCGAAGATATCGGAGGTGGGCTGTCCGATAATGCGAACGTAGTTGCCGTCACCGTCGAAAACGACGATGCGGTTTTTACCGGTATCGGCAACGTAGATATACTTTTTCGGAGTAAAGCCGCCTTCACCGTTCGATTCAAAGCCCTCCCAGACGAAGACGCCCTGACAGTTCTTGAGGCTGTCTGCACCGCCGCCGAGGTCGTTTTTGAACGAGGTGATCTCGAACTTCAGCTTGTAATATTCATCGAGAACGATGATACGGTTATTGTTCGGGTCTGCAATATAGACGTTTCCGGCATCGTCAGTCTCAATATCGGAAGGATTGTTGAGATTAACGGTAAGACCCATGTTCAGCGACGACACGCTTTGCTCTGCCGTATATGCATCCGGGGAAGCCTGTGCTTCGCCGTTGATAGAATAAATGTAGGATTCTGCAAAGCTTGACAGTGTGCCGAGCACGATCACGAGAAGAAGAGCGATACCGAAAAACGATCTGATTTTCTTTTTCATAATTCGATAACTCCCTTCTGTTAATCTTTCATACCGGAGGTTGCCATGGTCTCAAGGATGCGGGACTGCGAGATAATGAACACGAGAATCGGCACGAGCATCATGACGACTGTGGCGGCTGCACCCGCACCGGCACGGACGATACCGCCGGCGAGGATCTGACCAATCGCGTAGCTGAAGGTCTTCAGCTCTTCAGAGTAGATGTAGATCGTCGAGCCCGTATTCCAGAGGCCTTGGAAGGAGTACACGATCAGGGTGAGCCAAGCGGGCTTAACCATCGGCATGGCGATCTTCCAGAAGGTGTAGAGCTCCGTCGCGCCATCCAATCGGGCAGATTCAAGCACGGCATCCGAGACCGAGGAATCCATGAACTGCTTCATGAGGTAGAGGCCGAGCGTCGAGCCCCATGCGGGAACGATGATTGCCCAAAGGGTATCAACGAAGCCGATGGCAGACATAATGATGAAGTTTGCAATCGAGGCAGCAACGGCGTTGAACATCAGCGACAGCTCAATGAGCTTGAAGAGAGGCTTCTTGCCGGGGAAATTCATCTTGGAAAGCACGTATGCTGCCAGCGAGGAGAGTACCAGGTTTCCGAACGTACCACCGACAGAAATGAAGATGGTGTTGCAGATGTAACGCGAAAAGGGCACCCAGGAGGTGTTCATCAGACGGAAAAGGTCCTTGAAGTTTTTCAGCGTGGGGGATGTTACGTAGAATTTAGGCGGGAATGCCCAGAGCTCGTCAAGCGGCTTGAGTGCCTGGATGATGGTATAGTACATCGGCAGAGCCATGAAGATGCCCATAAGGGTGAGGAAGAAGAAGATTCCCGCGTCACCGCCTGCCGAACGGTTCAGTACGACGGCGTGTTTTCTGACTCTTAGCTTTTTCTCTTTTGCCATATTACACACCCACCTTCGACAGCAATTTCTTAACGAGCGCGTTTGCACCGATCATAATGAGGAAGAGGATCGTTGCAATAGCGCAGGCGTAACCGGTTTCAAAACGCGCACCGCCGTAGTCGTTGAGGTGGTGCATGATGGTCCATGCGCAGTAATCAACCGAAGGATTACCGGCAAGCGCATCAACGATGCCGCCGAAGCCGAACGAGCCGGTGATCGACATGATAGCACCGAACATGAGCTGAGGCTTCATGTAGGGCAAGGTGATGTACCAAAGCTCCTGCCAACGGTTTTTAACACCGTCAACGGCACCTGCCTCATATAGCGAACGGTCAACCGTCTGAAGACCGGCAATAAAGGACAGAAAGGCAGCACCGAGCGATGTCCAAAGGGCAACAACAATACATAGTGGCATGACGTAGGTCGCATCCTGGAAGAACAGGATCGGCGTATCGATCAGTCCGAGGTTAAGAAGCTGACCGTTGACCCAACCGTAGGAGTCGCTTGAGAAGGCGACCTGCCAGATCATGTAGACAGAGCCCGAGATGTTGGGTGCGTAGAAGATCAGCGTTACAAATGCACGAAGCTTCGGGGAAAGCTCGTTGATGAACCACGCGATCAGGAAGGACAGAATGTAGGACACGGGGCCTGTGACCGCGGCAAAGATCAGGGTATTCTGGACTGCCAGAATGAAGATATCGTCATCGAGGAAGAGTCTTGCGTAGTTATCCATGAAGATAAAAACGGGAGGCTCGATCATGTTAAAGGACGTGAAACCGAGGAAGAACGATACGAAGACGGGCACAATAGTGAAGGTAAGGAAAATGATGTAGTAAGGGGCAAGCAGGACGTACGCCAGCCAGTTGACCTTCATTTCCTTCAGTGTCCACTGTAACTTCGACATGTCTTTTCTCGAAACCGCTTTTTTCTTCGGAGCAGCTTCGGCATTCACGACATTCGTGGCTTTATTTGAC
>CAZYFC010000060.1:0-8926 GCA_964646715.1 uncultured Lachnospiraceae bacterium | reverse complement strand
GACTTACGGCACTCTCCTTCGCGGGCTCTGACGTGATCCGCGTCACGCTTCCCTATACCCTCAAGGGTATCGGTCACAAGGCCTTCTACGCCTGCAACGAGCTGGCGATCGTGGTCTTCTCGAGCTACGAGGCACCGAACCTTGAGGAAGAATTTGACAGCACCTATTACGAATCGTTCGATAATCTCCCCGCAACCGGCATTTACGACTTCACGCTGTATAACGGCGAGGAGATCACGAAGGAAGGTCTCAAAATCCTGCCTTATTACATGTGGAACATCACCGACGGCAAGTATTCCAACGTCTACTACGGCGCAAACTTCGTTGATTACATCGGCAAGACTTCAAGCTATCTCGTGATGGTAAGACCTTCCAACGGCATTTATTACGACTCGTTTATCTACGGTCAGTATTTTGCAGTCACCTATGAGGGCGACGTGGCGGCAGACGATACCACGCTCGCCGCCATTGCCGCGATCGGCAAGCTCCCCACGCCCGTCAGACTGTCCGACGAAGCACTCGTCATCGCTGCGCGTGAGGCTTACGATAAGATCGCAAGCAAGGAACAGCAGGCGCTCGTGACCAATCTTGCGACGCTTCTTTCCGCCGAAGAAAGAATCAAGGCGCTGAAGGATGAGCCGATCGAGGGCAAAGACGATCCCGTTGATACCGCGCCTCAGCGCGACGGCGGAAAGATCGCCCTCACCGTCATCGTGATCGTGGAATCGATCCTTCTTCTCGCCGCGTTGGGTCTCACAACGCTTTGGTATCTCAAAAAGCGTAGGACAGACGCTTCTTCGGCAAACGAAGCAACGACCGACTCCGAGTAAACAGGCAGGCGGAAAAGCCGCTTCAAACGGCTTTTCCGCCATGCTCCATATGAACGAAAAGGATGCAAAGACCAATATTATGAAAAAGAAGATTACAGTTACACTGCTGCTCTTACTGCTTGTGCTGAGTGCTCTGTTCATTACCTCCTGCACGGAATCCACGCCGTATGACGGATATGATGAAGAAGGCTATAATGTCAGCATCAGGTACGACGCCAACGGGGGTATGTTTACCACCAATGTCAGCGTAATCACCGACTCCTACAGTATCGCAGGTCTTGCGGTGAACGAAAACGGCAAGGTGGAGATCGCGCTTCTCGCACCCGACGATTCGAGAAGGGGGCAGGGAAACTATTTTACAGCCAATAACGCAGGGTATTTTCTTGCGGGCTGGTATACCGAACGCAAGCCTGTGACAAATGCGTCGGGCGAAGCACTGGACGTGAACGGCAAGCTCCTTTCCGAGACGAACGGTACGCCCGCTTATACCTATTCGGGCAGATGGGATTTTGATGACGACAGAATGGAGATTGATCCCAATGCCACGCACTCCGCAAGCGAGCCGATCACGCTCTATGCAGCATGGATCAGCTTCGGCTTTGAGTTTTATTCGCTTGACAGCGGTGAACTTATCAGCACCTATACCTTCAATCCTGCCAATCTTACCGAGCTGCTGCTTCCTTTTTGGAATGAGGAAACGGGCAAGCTTGATATGCAGAAATTTCCCAAAATTGACGATAAGACGTTGAGTGCGATCTATCTCGACGCTGAAGGCAGTGTCAAGGTCGAGGGCACTTCGCTGACTCATACGGGCAGCTTTGATCCCGAGACGGCAACCGCCACAGCGCCGGTCATGAAGCTCTATCTCGATTATACCGACGGCGAATGGTACCATATATACACGGCGGAGCAATTCATTGACAACGCTACAGTCAACGGCTGTTACGAGATCTGCGCCGATCTTGATTTCTCGGAGGAGATCTGGAAAACGGCGTTGATACACAACAGCTTCAAGGGCAAGATCATCGGTAACGGCTACACCTTCAGAAATATCACGGTGGAGCAGACCGACACGAGAAAGCAGTACGCCGGTCTTTTCGGCGCGATCTCGGCAGGTGCCGTCATCGAGGATCTTTGCTTTGACAATATCCTCTTTACCGTTTCAAACGGTACCCTCCAGCAGGATGCCGCTTTCGGCATTCTGGCCGGTACAATCGACGCTTCGGCATCGGTGAAGGGAATACGCTTCTCGAACGCCACGCTAGCGATTTCCTCGTCAGCAAACATTCCCGACGATATCTCCCTCGGTCTTGTCTGCGGTGTTGGCTCTGTGAACGATATCGATCTTACCGGTATGACTGCCATTCCGGTGGGCGACGTCCCCGATTCGATCACCGTAACCGTTAACGGTAACGAGGTCGTCGTGCGCTCGGCTGAATAACCATGCGATCAATAATAATGAATCATATAAAAGGAGATCCAATCACATGAAAAAGAGACTGCTCTCTCTGCTGCTCTGCCTGACGATGCTGCTCGGTTCCGCCGTACTGTTCGCGGGCTGCGGCAGCAAACAAGTCGACGCTCTCGTTATTATGACCGAAGAGCTTGACGGACTTTTCAATCCCTTCTTTTCCACCACGGCTGCCGACGGTACGATCGTTTCGATGACGCAGATCGGCATGCTGACCTCCAAGTACGTTAACGGCGTCGTGACGGAAGCCTACGGTGACAACGAGGCTGTCGTCGTCAAGGATTATGCCTCCGCTTACGATTCTGCCAAAGACGAGACCGTCTATACCTTCGTTCTCAAGAACGGTATCAGGTACTCGGACGGTGAGCCGCTTACCATGGAGGACGTTCTGTTCAACCTCTACGTCTATCTCGACCCTGTTTACACCGGATCGAATACCATGTACTCCACCAACATCAAAGGCCTTGCCGCCTACAGAAGCCAGACCGTTGGTGCAAGCTCCGACAGCGATAACGACGATCTGATCGCATCGCAGGCAAACACCAAGGCACAGGCGCGTATCAACGAGCTGATCAATCTCTTCAAGACCTTCAAGACTTCCTCGGGCTATTACGCTGACTACGCTACCATGAAGTCTGCGATCCTTGCACATTCGCTCAGCTCGGGCTACAAGGGTGCGATCTCGAACGATCCCAACGAGGTCACGAACAGCGATCTTCTCGCCGACTATGAGCATGCACTCGAGCTTTTCCGCGAGGAGCTTGAGTCCGACTATGTTTCGGCGCAGAGCGCCTTCACAGAAGAGCCTTACAAGTCGAGAAGCGAGTTCAAGGACGAAATACTTTGCTTCATGTACAATGAAGGCTACGCTTCTGTCGAATGGGCGAAGGGTGCTGACGGCAAGGACGATAAGTCGAAGATCGATAACGTCAAGTACGGTTATCCCGACAGCATCACCACCAAGGAGGCTGCTATCGACTACGTTTACAACGATAAGATCGCAAGCGAGCTGAACATCATTCTCTCCTATTGGGCAACGGCGCAGGAGCTTCTTACCGAATACTCCGCGAAGGCCAAGGAGGTTATCCTTCACGCCAACATCAAGGACGGCAAGCTCAAGGTCGAGACCATTGAGGGTATCGTTTCTCTCGGTCATACCGACGCAAAAGGCTCGAAGATCACCGTAAACGGCACCGAATATACGGTTGCCTCCTCGCATAATGCAGACGGCACGGTAACGAATGAAAACGAATACGACGTGCTTCAGATCACCATTGAGGGCGTTGACCCCAAAGCGGTCTGGAACTTCGCCTTCTCGGTTGCTCCCCAACACTACTACGGCAAGGGAAGCGCTGTTGGCGTTGATATTGAAAACAATCAGTTCGGCGTGGAATTCTCCTCTTTTGATTTCATGACCGATATCATCCAATCTCCCACCAACATCAAGGTTCCCGTCGGTGCAGGTGCGTACAAGGCAACTGACCGCAACGATGCCGATAACCCCGACGGTAACGCCTTCTACAAGGACAACGTCGTCTATTTCAAAGCAAATACCTACTTTGAAACGGTAGGCAGCGGTCTTCACAACGCAAAGATCGAAAAGATCCGCTACCAGGTCGTCAGCGCGTCGAACGCACTCAGCGCCCTTGAAAGCGGTAACGTGCATTACGTCACCCCGCAGCTCACCTCCGAAAACTACGACAAGATCCAGTCGCTTTCCTCCAAGGGTGTGGAATTTATTCTTGAGGATCAGCTCGGCTACGGTTATATCGGTATCAACGCAAGCAAGGTCACGAATCTCTATTTGCGTCAGGCGATCATGTGTGCTATGAACACCACGCTCGCCCTTGACTACTACCGCCCCGGCACGGCAAGCCAGATCTACTGGCCGATGTCTAAGGTGAGCTGGGCCTATCCTACCGGTGACTCCGAAAACGACAACGGCATGGACTATCCTCAGATCAACGGCAGATTCGATGAGACCACAGCCCGAAACAACATCAGCAAGTACATGGAGCTTGCAGGCGTTGCCGCAGGCGACAGCGAGCTTTCCATTACCTTCACCATCGCGGGCTCTAATCTGCAGGATCACCCCACCTACAAGACCTTCCGTGATGCCGCCGCCCTTCTTAACAGCATGGGCTGGGATATTGACGTGGTTCCCGACACGCAGGCTCTGACCAAGCTTGCTACCGGCTCTCTTGAGGTATGGGCGGCTGCCTGGGGCTCGACCATTGACCCCGATATGTATCAGGTCTACCACAAGAACTCCAACGCGACCAGCACGCTTGCATGGGGCTATCCCTCCATCAAGACGAGCGGCTCCGCAGAGGAGAAGAAGATTCTCAACGAGCTCAGCGAACTGATCGACGAGGCACGCGAAACGCTTGATCAGGACGAGCGCACCGCCATCTACGAGCAGGCAATGAGCAAGGTGCTTGAGTTGGCTATCGAGCTTCCTGTATATCAGCGCAGCGTGATCTACGCCTACAATTCCAAAGTCATCGACTCCTCCTCACTTCCCGGCCAGGACGAAATGAACCCCTACTCCTCGCCCCTTGACCGTATCTGGGAGCTTGAATTTGCTTCTTAATTTACGGAGCGATCTATGTTAAAATACATACTCAAACGAATCGGGCTGTCTATTCTCATTCTGATCGGCGTCTCGATGATCATCTATTTCCTCATTCGCCTCATGCCGGTCGACTTTATTCAGAACAAGGTCAACGCCATGAACCAGGGCGGCGCGGTGGTTGATCAGGCAACTGTGGACGCCATGTACGAAATGTACGGCCTGGGTGATAATTCGTTCCTCGGAATCCTGAAGGGCTATGGCAGATGGCTCGTCAAGATCGTTCAGTTTGACTTCGGTACCAGCTTTAAGTACGGTATTCCCGTCACAGACGTTATCGTGAGCCATATGGGGACATCCTTTGCCATTGCAATCATTGCGACCGTGTTTGAATTCATGATCGCGATCCCGCTCGGTATTACGGCGGCAACGCATCAGTATTCCTTGCGCGACTATATCGTGACGGTTCTCGTTATGATCGGTATCTCTCTGCCGTCCTTCTTCTTCGGTCAGATGCTGAAGGACCTTTTCGCCAATAAGCTCGGCTGGTTTCCCGCCTCGGGACTCGTTGACGCGGGAAGCTCAGCCGGAGGCTTTGCGCTCCTCCTGGACTACATGAGTCACCTCTTTATCCCCGTTCTGACCGTCGTGATCCTCTCGATCGGTGCGAGAATGAGAATGACGAGAACGAATATGCTTGAGGTCCTGAATTCCGATTATATCCGCACGGCACGCGCCAAGGGGCTGTCTGAGAAGAAGGTTATCAACAAGCACGCCTTCCGTAATACACTCATTCCTCTCGTTACCACGATGGCAGGGCTTCTGCCCTCGCTTTTCTCGGGCGCGATCATTACCGAGCAGGTCTTTGACCTGCCCGGTATCGGCAACGTGGCTTTGAAAGCCATGACTGAGGGAGATATTCCGTTCATCATGGGCTACAACATGTTTCTTGCGATCCTTTCGGTGCTTGGCGTTCTTCTGTCTGACCTGATGTATGCGATCGTTGACCCGCGTGTCAAATTGGAGTGATCGAATATGGATGAACGTAACCTGAACCAGATTCCCGAAACGATGCAGGGTAATGCACCCGAATCTGTGAAAGAAGCGGTTACCGAAGAAACCGCTTCACCGGAGGGCGTCTCTACCGCTATGCCAGATGCCGAGACGCCTCTTGATAAAAACGTACGCCTTATGTCACCTACCCGTATGGTGGTGCGTCGTTTCTTCCGCTCCAAGCTGAGTATCATCGGTCTTGTGATGATCGTCAGCCTTTTCCTCTTCAGCTTTGTCGGGCCTGTGTTCTTTGCAGACCCCGGCACGACGGTGGATGAAAACGGTATCGTGGGCTATGACCCAAACGACGGCAAGTGGGGCGAGACTGAGCTCGATGAGACGGGCAAGATCGAATATACCGTCTCGGAAGCCACCTTTACCGATAAAAACGGTGTGACCTATACGATTAAGCAGACGACTGAGAAGTATCTCAAGGATAACCTGCGCGCACCCATTTCGGCTGATCATCCGCTCGGTACCGATAACGAGGGCTACGACGTCTTCGTCAGACTGATGTACGGTGGCAGGATCTCCTTGACCGTCAGCTTTATCGCCGTTTTCGTTATTACCGTTCTCGGCGTGATTATGGGCGGTATCTCGGGCTATTTCGGCGGCGTGATCGACAATGTTATCATGCGTATCTGCGATGTTTTGATGTGTCTGCCCGGTATTCCGATCCTGTTAATCATCAGTACGCTGCTTGATTCGATGGGAATCGACGCAAAATACCGTATCTATCTTCTCATGATCTATCTGACGCTTTTCTCGTGGCCGGGCACGGCGCGTCTCGTCAGAGGTCAGATCCTCTCTCTGCGTGAGCAGGAATATATGGTCGCTGCAGAGGCTATGGGGTATTCCACCTCCCGTAAGATATTCAAGCATCTCGTGCCGAACGTAATGCCGCAGTTGATCGTGCAGATGAGCCTTTCGCTCGGTAGCATGATCCTCTACGAGGCAACGCTTTCCTACCTCAACCTCGGGGTGAAAGCTCCTTACGCCGCGTGGGGCACGATGATCAATATCATTTCCACCAATACCACCATCCTTTCCAATTACTTCAATATCTGGGGTCCCCCCGGTATTTGTATCGTTATTGCGGTGCTGGGCTTCAATTTTGTGGGCGACGGTCTGCGCGACGCCCTTGACCCGAAGATGAGGAGGTAATCATGGAGCTTCTGAACAAATTCAAAAAACTGTTCGGTATCAAGCCAAACGGTGAAGATAACAAAGAAAGATCCAAGCATTATCTTTCGGGTAAAGAGATCCGCGCCATTGCCAAGGCAAACGCCAAGGTGATGCGCGATCTTGAAAAATATAAAAACCGCAAAGCCCGCGAGAGCGAATTTATCGCAGAGATGAAGGATGACGCCAACATCCTTGAGATCGAGGATCTTCACACCTACTTCTTTACCGAGCAGGGTATCGTGAAGGCTGTCAACGGTGTCAGCTTCGAAGTACCCAAGAACGCCACGGTCGGCGTCGTGGGTGAATCCGGCTGCGGAAAGTCGGTCACGAGTATGTCAGTCATGCGCCTCCTGCAAGGTCCTCAGGGACAGATCTATTCGGGCAGTATTCGCTTCAAGTCCACAGAGACGACTGAAGCAGGCTCTGTCGACAAGGTCTACGACATTGCAAGGATGCCGATCCACGAGATGTACCGCTTGCGCGGCAAGCAGATCGCCATGATCTTCCAGGAGCCCATGACCTCTTTGAATCCCGTCTTTACGATCGGTGAGCAGCTTGACGAGGTGACGCTCATCCACGTACCGGGTGCGACCAAGGAGGAGGCAAAGGCGCGCTCGCTTGAGATGCTCAATCTCGTCGGGATCGCCATGCCCGAGCGCGTATACAAGTCTTTTCCGCATGAGCTTTCAGGCGGTATGCGTCAGCGTGTGATGATCTCGATGGCGCTGATCTGCAATCCGCGTCTCATCATTGCCGACGAGCCGACGACGGCTCTTGACGTGACGATTCAGGCACAGATCCTCGATCTTCTTCGCGACATCAAGAAAAAGATCGACGGCTCGGTGCTTCTCATTACACACGACCTCGGTATCATCGCCGAGATGGCTGACTATGTCGTGGTCATGTATGCGGGACGCGTGATTGAGCGAGGCACTGTGAGGGAGATCTTCCACCATCCGATGCACCCCTACACGGTCGGCCTGCAGAAGTCAAAGCCGACGCTTGACTCCTCGGAGGACGAGCTTTTCAGTATTCCCGGTAATGTTCCGAATCCCGTGAATATGCCGAACTACTGCTATTTCAAGGAAAGATGCGGCAAGTGCAGCGGCAAGTGTGCGGGTGACTACCCCGAAATGGTGCAGGTGAGTCCCACGCATTTCGTGGCTTGCCATCTATACGATAAGGAGAATGACGATGGCTGATGAAAAGAAAATAGACCTCGGGGAAGAGGCATCTTCCACCGAAGCCGTTGTCGGCTCTTCGGGCGAAGAGGTCTTGACTTACGACGATGCCGCACTTGAAGCGGCTTATCTCGCCGGGAAGAAAGCCGTGATCGAAGAGGATGCGAAGAAGCCCTTTGACCCGGAGGCGCTCCTTGAGGTTCGCCATCTTCGCAAGTGCTTTCCGATCAAAAAATCCCTGACAGGGAAGGTGCTTCACGAGCTTGTCGCAGTCGACGATGTCTCCTTCAAGCTCATGCCGGGAGAAACGCTTGGCATCGTCGGTGAGTCGGGCTGTGGCAAGACCACGATGGGACGCACCATTCTGAAGCTCTATCCCTCAAACGGCGGTCAGATCATTTTCGAGGGCAAGGATATTACGCAGTATAAGTCGGCAGAGATGCGGGAGATCCGCAAGAAGATGCAGATCATCTTCCAGGATCCCTATTCCTCTCTTCCTCCGAGAAGCACGGTAGGCGGCATCCTTTCCGAGCCGGTTGCGGTGCATAACATCGTGCCGAAGGAAATGATCAAGGATTACGTCATCGACCTGATGGAAAAGTGCGGTCTGCGCGACTATTATTATGAGAGATAC
>CAZYFC010000059.1:0-8927 GCA_964646715.1 uncultured Lachnospiraceae bacterium | reverse complement strand
GCGCTGTCAGTGAAAGGAGTATTGCAAGAGGCAAGTCTGACCCGGAGATCGCCTATTTTGCCGAGGAGATCTGGCAGAGATCGGGTAGAAACGTCCTCCCTCCTCCGAAGCGGAGCGAGAAGGAGCGTGGCGTTCGCGCGGTCGTATGCCCCGGCGTTTACGAGGAGGCGCGCTTTATTGCCGCCGATATTGCACGCCGCGTAGCGGCAGGTGCGCGATACCGCGATTTTGCCGTCGTAGCGCGGAATACAGACCGCTACCTCGGCATTCTTGACGCTGCCCTTGACGGCGCGGGTGTTCCGTATTTTCTTTCCTCGCGCAAGGACGTGACGGCAACACCCTTCGTGCGGATGCTTTTTTGCGCCTTTGATATTTACAACTACCATTACCGCACCGAGGATGTCGTCGCCTACATGCGATGCGGGCTTTCGGGGCTTTCTGCTGAGGAATGTGACCTTTTGGAGGAATATGCCGCCGTCTGGCGTATCAGCGGTAAGCGCTGGTATGACGATTACGGCTGGCAGATGAATCCCTTTGGCTTTTCGGCGGTGTTTGATGATGCTGCGTCCGAGCGGCTGCTGCTGCTCAACACGCTTCGCACCCGCCTGATCGCCCCATTGACCGCCTTTTTTGAGGTCTTTTCCATGAAGCCCACCGTCAGAACCGTCTCAACGGCACTCGTACAGTTTCTTCTCTCGCTCGGCATTACGCGCTATCTTTCGGGGGCGGATTCCGAAAAAGCCTTCATTGACTCCCGTGAGGAGAGGGAAGAGATGCGCCTGCTTTACGATACGCTTCTCGCTTCACTTGATCAGCTTGTTGAGGTGGCGGGGGATATCACCGTGACCTGCCGCGAGTACAGCCGTCTCTTTTACGCGCTTCTTTCTGAGGCAAATATAGGCAAGCTTCCTGCGCGAAACGATGAGGTAACGGTGGGTAACGCCGATCTTATCCGCAAAGCCAACATCCGTCACGTTTATCTGATGGGGCTTTCTCAGGGCGAGTTTCCTTCCTCCGAGCTTGAAACGGGATGCTTTGACAGCGGGGAAAAGGAGACGCTTGCCTCACTCGGTATCGAGACTTCACCGAATATCGAGCGTCGTATTGCCGATGAAAAGCTCTATTACTACCGCGCCGTGACCTCTGCGGAGGAATCGGCAACGCTCACCTATTCGGGGCGCGATGCCGAGGGCAAGGAGAAGTTTGCCTCCTCCGCCTTCCGTGACACGCTGACCCTTCTTTCGATCGATCCACCCGAAACCTACGGCTCTCTGCCGATAAGCGACTTGCTCTACGCCGCCCCTGAGATCTATGAATATGCCGTTGCAAACGGTATCACGCTTGTGGGTGACGACGTATCGGTCGGCGAATACGCGCTCGTGACGCCGCTTACGGCTGAAGAGGAGTCCTTGCCGGAGGACGTCGCTAAGCGACTGTTTGGTAAGAGATTCAGCCTTTCACAGTCGAAGATGGACAGGTTTGCACTTTGTCCCTTTGCCTATCACTGCAAATATTCCCTACAGCTTTCTGAAGGGGCAAGCGGCAATTTCGAGAGCCTCGACGTGGGCAACTACGTTCATAAGATCCTTGAAAGCTTCTTCACCGCGCTTTCGGGTCGCCTTAAAACCGTGAAGGACGAAGAGGCAAAAGCTCTTTTGAATACGCTTGTGGACGAGTACGTTGCCACGATCAGCCGCGGAGATACCTCCAAGCGCTTTGCTTCGCTCGTGCGCCGCTTGCGCCGTACAACTGAGATCCTCCTCATGAATCTGCTCGATGAGTTTCGCGCATCGGATTTCGAGCCTGCCTTCTTTGAATTGCCGATCAATCCCTACGAGGGAGAGGGCGTTATCTGCAAGAGCATTCCGATCAGCGATGAGCAGTCGATCACGCTGACCGGCTACGTTGACCGCGTTGACCTCTACCGTGAGGGAAAGGACGTCTATCTGCGTATCGTTGACTACAAGACGGGCGACAAGACCTTCTCGATGAAGGACGTGGCGCTCGGCATCAACATGCAGATGCTTCTCTATCTTTTTGCGCTTTCCTCTGATAAGCAGGGCGATTTTGCCAAAAAGATCGCTTGCGAAGGCGACGTACTGCCTGCAGGCGTGCTGTATCTCTCATACGGCGGCAGGTCGGCAAATGCTGACACCCGTCCCTCGGATGCGGATACATCGCGCCGCCTCATTGAAGAAAAGATAAACAGAAGCGGACTTCTGATCGACGATACGCATATCCTTAATGCAATGGAGAATTCGCTGGCAGGACGCTTTCTGCCGATCTCGGTGAATAAATCGGGTGAGGTCAAAGCCAAAGGCGGCACGACTTTCGTGAAGCTTGAGGCGTGGGGTGCGCTTGCCAAGGAGGTGCAGTCGACCGTTCAGTCAATGGCAAAAGCCATGTCAAGCGGCAAGGCGAGCGCTACGCCTGAAAAAAAGGGGGCGCACGATCCCTGCCAATACTGCAAAATGAAGCCGATCTGCCGTATGGCAGAGGATAAGAAAGGGGGCGTGACGAAATGACGGAGAAAAGGATCAGCTACACGCCTTCACAGTTAGCCGCGATCAATGCGCCGATCATGGATCTGCTCGTTTCGGCGGCAGCAGGCTCGGGCAAAACGGC
Source organism: uncultured Lachnospiraceae bacterium (assembly GCA_964646715.1). GTDB lineage: Bacteria > Bacillota > Clostridia > Oscillospirales > CAG-272 > RGIG1993. Next base: position 6,302 of record CAZYFC010000059.1, on the reverse strand, counting down.
CGTATTGTCACAGCGCATTCTCCACCTCGTCTCTATGCCCGACACGGCGGCTGACCTCTCACGCATGCTGGTCGTGACCTTCACGAAGGCGGCTGCCTCCGAGCTTCGCGCCAAGATCGGCAAAGCCCTTTTCGAGGCGCTTCAGTCGCTTCGTGAACAGCTTGCTTCCGGTGTGAATGACGAACTCCTTTTTTTCAAGGAGGATCGCCTGTCGGAAGCACTGGATAAATTAGAGGGCGCAGAGATCTCGACTATCCACAGCTTTTGCTACAGCCTTGTGAAGAAGCATTTTTCCGAGCTCGGTCTTTCTGCTTCGCTCCGTATCGGTGACGAGACAGAATGCGTCCTTCTCAAAATGCGTACGATGGAGGAGACGATCGATGCGCTTTACGAGTCCGATCCCGATTTTCCACTGTTTGCCGAAAATCTGATCGATCTGCGCGACAACCGTCTTGCCGAGCTGCTTCTTAAATTCTACGATAAGTTTTCCTCGCTTCCAATGGGTATTGCCTTTATCGAAAACAGTGCCCTGATGCTTGAAAAAACGGCGGGATCGTTTGATGATAGCCCTCTTTCTGAGGCGGTCTACCGTGTACTTGACAACTTCTTCGACTATCACCGCGCTCGCATGGAAGAGGCAATCGAGGCAATCAGAGAAGACAGTATGGCGATGAAAAAATACTATACCCGCTACGCCGCTGACCTGGACTTTCTGTCAGGCTGGCAGTCGGTGCGCCATAAGGGCTTTTTTGCCGTCGGTGAATATATCAAAGGCTATTCTGTTGAGCGCACGTCGAACTACATCGGGAAAAAGCCGCCCTCGATCGAACGTGCCGCCGCCTTTCGCTCAGACTTTTCTTCGGCACTGAAGGAGCTGAAGGGACGTTACTTCATCTTTTCGGAGGATGACCTTGCCGCCGATGCCGTTGAAACCGCCGCTTACGCGCACAAGCTCTACGAGGTACTCGTTGCTTTTGAGGGGCGCTACCGTGAGGAGAAGCTTCGCTACGGCATCCTTGACTACTGCGACCTTGAGCAGTACGCCTACCGTCTGCTTCTTCAGGACGGCAAGCCGACGCCGCTTGCTCTGTCTGTACAGAAAAAATACGACGCGATCTTTATCGATGAATATCAGGATACCAATGACCTGCAGGATGCCATCTTCGCCGCCATCTCCTCGCACAACCGATTTATGGTGGGGGATATCAAGCAGTCGATCTATGGCTTCCGCGGTGCCGTTCCCGAGCTGTTTTCGGGCTACCGCGACAGATTTCCGCGCTATCGGGAAGGCATGGGGCAGAAGGAGGGCGTGATCTTTCTTTCGGAAAACTTCCGCTCGGACGCTTCGGTGCTTGAGTATTCCAACCGCGTATTTGAAAAGCTCTTCAACAACAATTCGGGACGCGTGCCGTATCTCCCCGACGACGCGCTTCGCTGTACGCGTAAGGAAGGAGAGGATGCGCTTCTTCCTACGCGCCTTCTTTCGATCGATAAAAAGGTCTGCGATGAAAACGGTGAGCCCCTCACTGAGATGCGAGTTGTGGCAAGAAAGATCGCCTCGCTCGTGCGATCGGGCGTTGAGCCGAATGAGATCGTGATCCTTCTGCGTTCGATGACGCACGCAGAGGATTACAGAAAAGAGCTTCAGGCGCTTTCTGTCGATGCGATCAACGATAAGGACGAGACCAGCCTGTTCGACCGTCCGGAGGTGCTTCTTCTCATCTCGCTTCTCAACGTGATCGACAATCCCACGCGCGATATTTATCTTGCGGCGGTGCTGAAAAGTCCGATCTTCGGTGTGACGATGGGCGAGATGGTCACCCTGCGCCGCCTCTATCCCGCGCATTCGCTCTATGCCTCGCTTCAATCTCTCACGGCAGATGAGGTCAAGCCGACCGAGCTTGCCCCGCTTTTGTCAAAGCTGGAGAGATTTTTCGTCTTCCTCGATAAGGCGCGTCGCTTTGCCGAACGCAAAGCTGCCGATAAGGTGGTGCGCTATCTCTTCGATAAGACGCCTCTTCGCGCGATCGCGGTCAAGGAAAGCGGCTCGACTGACGCCCTCTTTACCTTCTACGACTTCGCGCGTGCTTTTGAATCGGGCGGCTTTGTCGGGCTTCACGGCTTCGTGCGCCGCATGAAGGAGATCGAGGCGAACAAGGATGCAAAAGCGCCGCGTCCTGCGTCGCTTGAAAGTCTCGCTGCGGTCGAGATCATGACGATCCACCATTCCAAGGGGTGTGAGTATAATTACGTGTTTCTCTGCGAGACTGCCAACGCCTTCAACAAGGACGATCAGTCTGCTTCCCTGGTCTACGAAAAGAGCCTCGGACTCGGTCTGAAGCTCCGCGAAAAGGATGGTTTTGTGCGCTACGATACGCTGATTCGCCGCGCCATTGCCACAAGGATCGCCGAAAACGCCGTTGACGAGGAGATGCGCGTGTTGTATGTCGCGCTTACGCGCGCCAAAAAGCAGCTCTGGATCACCTCTGCTTACGGCGGCGCACGGCAGAAATCGGTTGAGACGGTTTCTACCTTTCTCGAACACTACCGTTCAGTCGTGCATCCTCAGCTATACGCCGATGCCTCCTCTTATTTTGAATGGCTAGCCCTGACCGTACCTGACACCGAGGTCGAGTGGGTGCGTGAATTGCCTTCTCTTGATGCCGATCTGCATCAAAAGGAGGCCAAGACGGCAGCTTCTGCAAATGAACTGACGAAAGAAGCGCTTGAGGCGCGGCTGAATTTTACCTACCCTTATGCCGCACTTGCTTCGCTCCCGTCCAAGCTCTCGGTCTCGCGCCTCTATCCCGGTATTCTCGACGATGAAGCCGAGGAGCTTTTGCGTGCCGAGGTCGCTGATTTTGACCGTCTGCCGCTTTTCATGCAGGAAAAAGCCGAGGTGAGCGGTGCCGAGCGCGGCACGGCAACCCATCTTTTCATGCAGTTCTGTGATTTTGACGCTGTTGCATCACACGGTGTGGATGCCGAGATCGACCGCCTCGTTGAAAAAAGCTTTATTACAGCGGGGATCGCCTCGTTGATCTATCGCGACAAGTTGAAGGCTTTCTTTGAAAGTGCGCTCTTTGCGCGGATTCTCTCGGCGGATAAGGTCTATCGTGAGGAGCGTTTCAACGTCCGTTTGCCCGCCCACGAATTTACGCTCGATCCCGACAAGGCTGCGCTCTTCAGGGATGAATATATTCTCGTGCAGGGTGTCGTTGACTGCCTTGTTCGCGAAAAGGATGGCTCGCTTATTCTCATCGACTATAAGACCGACCGCACGCCGAAGGACAGACGCGCTGCAGAGGCGATGCTCCGCAAGCGCTATACGACCCAGCTTGCCTATTACCGCCGTGCGGTGGAGGCCATCTTCAAAGCGCCCGTCAAAAAGACGCTGATCTATTCCTTCGGTCTTGCCGATACAGTGGAGATCAGATAAACCTCTGTTCACACCGCCCGCCCGATCTCTTCCTACGAGGTCGGGCGGTTTTGTGCCGTCTACGGAGAATGAAAAAGAGAATAAATTTAAAAAGACAAAAAAAACTATAGCATTTCGGTACAAGTTGTGCTATAATAAAGATAAATCGTTAATAATGAGGCAAGAGGGCTTTTTTAGCGCGGCTTGCTTTGAACTTGAGGGTGTTATGAAAAAGATCGATAAGGTCGTGATACGCGAAACGGTCTATATCGCCGTCTGGACGCTGATCTTCAGCGCGATCCTGCAGGCCGTTTTTCTCGTCATTGGAAAATGGGACTACACCGTGCTTCTCGGAAATCTTCTGTCAGGTACGGCCTCTGTGCTTAATTTCTTCATGATGGGCATCACGGTGCAGAAGGCTTTGCAAAAAAGTGAGAAAGACGCACAGCAACAGATCAAGGCGTCGGGCATGATCCGACTCTTTTGTCTGGCTGTCGTGGCGGGAGTCGGCGTTCTTCTCGATTGCTTCCACTTCCTGACCGTGTTGATCCCGCTCTTTTTTCCGCGCATCACAGTCATGCTGCGCCCTCTTTTCGAGAAAATGAAGACGAACAAGGAGGGAAGCCGTGATGCAAACGAAAGAAATGACGAAGCCTAAGACACTACGCTTTACCGTCATCGATATCCTGCTTCTTCTGATGACGCTTCTGCCCTTCGTCGCAATGATCGTTCTGAAGATCCTTTTCACTCCTGCGTCAGAGGGCATCTCGATTACGGGCGCACTTGTCTACTTCGTGCTTCCCACGCCTCTGTGGGAGCTTCCCGTTACCGAATCGCAGGTCAACTCGGCTTTCGTGATCATTGCCGTTCTGGGGCTTTGTCTCTATCTGACGCACGGCATCCGCGCACGCGTGCCGACCAGGCGTCAGTATCTTGCCGAATGGATCGTCGATAAGGTCGATTCGATGGTCAGGGGCAATATGGGCGAGGGATTTATGGGCTTCGCACCGTTTATTGCAGGTGTGCTCGGTCTCTCCGCGTTCTCAAGCCTTATCTCCCTGCTCGGCCTATTTCCGCCAACCTCCGACATCAATATTACGGCAGGCTGGGCGATCCTCGTTTTTATCCTGATCACCTATTACAAGATGAAGTGCGGCCCTTGGTATTATATCAAGAGCTTTGGCGAGCCTGTCAAGGTGCTTGCCCCCATGAATCTGATCAGCGAGGTGGCAACGCCCGTTTCAATGGCTTTCCGTCATTACGGAAACGTTTTGTCCGGCTCGATCGTCTCGGTGCTGATCGCCTCTGCCCTGCAGGGACTTTCGGTCAAGGTCTTCGGCGCTCTGCCCGGTATTCTCGGAGATTTTCCCTTCTTCCGCATCGGTATTCCTGCCGTTCTTTCGCTCTATTTCGACGTATTCAGCGGCGTTTTGCAAGCCTATATCTTCGGAATGCTGACCATGCTCTACGTTTCGGGAGCTTTTCCTGCAGAGGAATACCTTAAACGCCAAAAGCGCAAGGCTGAAAAGCGTGCTCAAAAGCAAAAAAATAAAGAACAGTGAACAACTGACTCTACTATAAACAAAATAACTCTTCGGGAGGAAAAAAACATGTTGGAACTCGCAATCGGTATTATTCTCGGCGCTTGCGCACTCGGCGCAGGTATAGCAATGATCGCAGGTATCGGTCCCGGTATCGGTGAAGGTAACGCAGTCGCTAAGGCCTGCGAAGCCATCGGCCGTCAACCGGAAAGCAAGAGCGACGTTACCTCGACGCTGCTCTTCGGATGTGTTATCGCCGAAACCACCGGCCTTTACGCCCTTGTTATCGCTATTCTTCTCATTTTCGTTGCACCCAGCCGTCTCGTTGATATCCTCATGAGCGTCGTCGGTCAGTAAAAACGGAGCGTGAGAGTATGTTTCAGACGATCAGCATTCATTTTGCCGACGTTCAGACTCTGGACGTCATTTCGCTTAATTTCTGGCATATTCTGATCTCTCTTCTCAATCTCGTCATTATCTTTCTTATTCTCAAGAAATTCCTGTTCAAGCCGGTCAAAAACCTTTTTGCCGAACGGCAAAACGCCATTGACCATCAGTATGCTGCCGCCGCAGACGCCGAACAGAAGGCAAATGCCGACAGGGCAGCGTGGGAGGAAAAGCTCTTGCAGGCAAACGAGGAGGCTGACGGCATCATCAGCGATGCCACTGCCATTGCCAAGCGCCGTGCAGACGAGATCGTCAGCGACGCCTCGAAAAAGGCAGACGGTATTCTGACACGTGCCAAAGAGGATGCCGCTCTTGAGCGCAAGAAAGCCACCGAAGGAATCAAGCGTGAGATCGTTGATGTCTCTTCTGCCATTGCGGAGAAAATGCTTGAGCGCGAGGTCAATCCGGACGATCATCGCGCCCTGATCGATTCCTTTATCAACTCGATAGGTGAAGACGATGACTGATATCAGTAAGGAATATGCAAGCGCACTCTTTATGCTTGCCGCTGAAAGCGGCAACGAAAGAGCTTATCTTACGGCGCTGGAAAGTGTTCTTGCGGCGTTTTCCGAGGACGCTGAGCTACTTGAGCTTTTGTCATCTCCCGCCGTTGCTATGCGCGCGCGTGTGGCGCTTCTCGGCGAGATCTTTGATACACGCCTTCCCGAGGAGGTCGTCTCGTTTCTTCAGCTTCTCTGTGAAAAGGGAAGAATGCGTCATTTTTCCGACTGCGTGAAGGAATACAGCCGTCTTTTGCAAATCAAGGAATCGGTAACGACGGCAAGGATCACAAGCGCGCTGCCCCTCACCGAAGAGGAAAAAACGGCTCTTATCAAAAAACTCGAAACGATCAGCGGTAACACCGTCCTGCCGAGCTATACCGTTGCCCCCGAGAT
>CAZYFC010000058.1:0-8940 GCA_964646715.1 uncultured Lachnospiraceae bacterium | reverse complement strand
TGAACATGTCGGGCTTTTCGTTCGGGTCGGGCTGATGCAGCATGCCCTTATAGCCCTCACCGGTGGTTCTGGGCTTGTTGGTGTAGATACGCGGTACGATGAAGATCTCGTTTTCTACCTTCTCCTGTACCTTGGCAAGGCGGGAGATATAGTCGATCACGCTGTCCTCGTTATCGGCAGAGCAGGGGCCGATGATGAGAACGATCTTCTCGGATCTACCGCTGATGATGTTTTTGAGTTCAACGGCACGCTTGTCAACGATCTTCGCCATTTCGCCCGTGAGGGGGTACATCTCCTTGACCTCCATGGGGATAGCGAGCTTTCTTTCAAAATGCATATTCATGGCTTAATTCCTTCTTTTCGTGTAGTAATGTTATTTCGTAACCGAATCCTCTCGGATTCGACTATGGTTTATTTTTTGTCAAACAGTGTGCGGCGCACCGTTGAGAGTCGCATTTTTTCGCGTATGCCTTCGACATTGCCCTCGTCGAGCATCTGCCTCAAACCGCTAAACTCCTTGATGAAACGGTCCATCTGCAAAAGGAGTGCGTCCTTGTTCAGAAGAAAGAGCTCGCTCCACATCGCGTCGTTAATGCGCGCGATGCGGGTCAGATCGCGGAAGGAGTCACCCGTGTAGTCCACGAGGCTTTCGTTGTCAGAGCAGGTCATGAGGCTGACGGCAATGGCGTGCGTGAGCTGAGAGACGAAGCCGATCATTTCGTCGTGATCCTCGGGGGAAAGCTCCGACACGCGGGCAAAGCCCAGCAGTCTTCCGAGATCTTTGCAGAAGTCGATTGCTTCCTTGGTGTTATTCTCGGTCGGCACGACGATGTAGTTAGCGTTTTTGAAGATCATATCGTCGCTGTTTTCAACGCCGTAGACCTCCTTGCCCGCCATGGGATGGGCGGCAATAAATTCGATATCGGGACGGAGCGTCTTCTGCAGGTCGTATACGAGGCAGGATTTGACACCTGTTACGTCGGTGAGCAGTGCGCCCGTCTTGATGTGGGACTGATTATCCTCGATCCATTTCATGAAGACCTTTGGATAGAGTGCGAAAATAAGCACGTCAGCGCTTCCTATCGCGTCTTTGTCGGGGCAGGTATAGCCGCGGTCGATGATCTTCTCTTTTAAGGCGTAGTCGATGGCTTCCTGTCTCGTATCAATGGCAGAGACCGAAAAGTCCAGCTTTTTGAGCGCCTTGGCGTAGCTTCCGCCGATGAGTCCGAGGCCGACGATGAGAAAATGAATGTTTTTGGAAAAGAGATTCATGATGGAGTGTGTTCTTTCTTTGAGTTAGTCTTTTTTCGTGAGTCTTACGCCGAGATGGGCGAGCTGCTCGAAGAAATCGGGCATGCTTTTTTTTACCGCCTGAGCGCCCTCAATGACGCCGCCAACCTTCGAAAGAAGAACGGCCAGCGCCATGACGATGCGGTGATCGTTGTGACCTGAAAGGGATGCGGTGGGAGCGTGAAGGGTGCTCTTTTGTACCGTAATGCGGTTTTCCTCACAGAGAACGCTGATGCCCAGCTTGGCAAGCTCGCTTGCCATGGCTTCGCCGCGGTCGCTCTCCTTGATCTTCAGGCGGCGCGTTTCGGTGAAGACTGCGCCGTTCAAAGCGCCCGCAAGCGCAATAAGGATCGGCCCGAGGTCGGGACAGTCTGCCAGCGAGAGAGTGGGGGTACCGCGCTTGAGTGCTTCGAAATAATCGGTATAGACTCTGTCGCCCTGCAGGGAGTGCGGATCAAGCCCTTTGACCGAAACGTCGTTTCCCAAAAAAGCAAGGGCGGAGAAGAAGGCGGCGTTGGAATAGTCTCCCTCTACACGGACGCTTCGCGGCAGATAGCTTTGGTTACCTTCGACGGCAAGTGTGCAGTCGTTTTCCCACCTGACAGTAACGCCGAATTCGGCAAGAGCCTTGACCGTCAGATCGATATAGGAGCGACTTTCGATCGGAGGTGTGATGACGATCCTGCTATCACCCTCCAGTGTGGGAAGAGCAAAGAGAAGCCCTGATATAAACTGACTGCTGACATTGCCCGGTAGGGTATAGACACCGCTTGTCAGCTTGCCCCTGACGGTAATGGCGTCGGGGCTTTGACGGTAGGCAAGCTTCTTCTCTCTTGCAAGCCCCTCGTAGACTGCCATAGGACGGGAGAGGAGCTTTTCACTGCCTGTGAAGGTGGTCTCTTCCTCACAGAGCATAGCAATGGGAACGAAAAAACGAAGCGTTGAGCCGCATTCCCGACACGGAAGGTGGGGATGCTTAGTGACGATCTTACCGCCGATGCCCTTGACTGTGACGGTATCGCCGTCGTAATGAATGCTTGCACCGAGGGAGGTAAGGCAATCGATCGTTGCCAGCACGTCCTCCGAGGGGGCAACGCCCGATACGAGGCTTATGCCGTCGGCAAGTCCCGAGGCAATGAGAAGGCGGTGTGCCATGCTCTTGGAGGGCGGAGCAGTGACAACGCCCTTGGGGTGAGAGGGATGAATATAGATCTTCATGGGTCATTCTCCGACTTTATGACGGGACAAGAGAAGATCAAGTGCCTCAAGATAGCCGTTCGTCCCGTGTCCCGTGATGGTGGCAAGGCAGGCAGCACGAATATAGCTGACCTGACGGAAGGCTTCACGTTCCTCCACCTTGGAGATATGCACCTCTACCGTGGGGATGCCGACCGCCTTGACGGCGTCCAAAAGCGCGACGCTCGTGTGGGTGTAAGCACCGGGGTTTATGACGATGCCGTCAACCTTTTCGAAATACGCCTCCTGTATCCTGTCGACGAGGGCTCCCTCGTGATTGGACTGATAGGTCTCGACCCCGATGCCTTTTTCGCTTGCGTAGGAGGCGATCTTTTCAAGAAGCGAGGTGTAAGTCTCTTTGCCGTAAATGGCAGGCTCGCGGATGCCAAGCATATTGATGTTGGGCCCATTGATAACGAGTAATTTCATAACGTGTCCTTGTTAACGTAAGGTTTTCAAATGTTTGTCCACCACAGCTTTTGCGGTTGCTTCGGGCGAGGAAAAATCGGTAATGCGCTCGTTTGCAACGGCGGTATAAACGCCGTAACGCTCGGCATAGCGGCGGCGAAGGGCTTCTATATCCTTGGCAAGCGGGCGGTCATCGGTGGGGATCAGATCCTCGAGAGGTCGGTCAAGGAAGTAGAGCCGTCCGTTTTGGCGAAGGGCGTCCAGATTCTCTTGACGCAGTATAGCACCGCCGCCTGTGGCGATAATGCTTTGAGTTACGCCCGCAAGGCTTTTGACGACCTCGGTCTCAAGAGCGCGAAAGGCACTCTCGCCCGAGTCGGCAAAGATCTGTGAAATGGGCTTGCCTGCCTTTTTCGCAATGAGCGTGTCTGTATCGGTAGCGGTGCGGGAAAGAAGGTCTTCAAGTTTTCTTGCCACCGTGCTTTTGCCGCTTCCGGGCATACCGATCAGGACGATATTCTCTTTGTCTGCAACGAGACTTGTGAAGATCTCGTCGATCAGGCTGTGAGGATACGTCTTGCCCGTGAAATGCTCTGCGGCGAAGACTGCTTGTGCAACCAGCATATAAAGACCGCCCTCGGCAGGGATGCCGCGCTTTTGTGCTTCCAGAACGAAACGGGTGCGAAGGGGATTGTATACCACGTCGGCACAGCCCTCAAGCTTCGGGAAAAGGTCAAGTTCAAGGGGTGTTCCGTCGGGCGCGGCAGGGTAGGTATTTACATGGGGAAACATACCGCAGGGGGAGGTGTTGATGATGACCTCTGCATCGGTATGGTCGCGCATAGCCTCGGCGTAGGAGATGGTGTCCGACTCTGATGTGATGCTGATGTGCAGGATCTCTCTTGCACCTTTCGTCTTTGCCACGGCGTGGGCAGTTTTCGCCGTTCCGCCCGTGCCGATGATCAGCACCTTTTTGCCTGCAAGGTCAATGCCGATGCGGTCAATGAGGGCGCAAAGGCCTCCGAAATCGGTGTTGTAGCCGTAAAGCCTTCCGTCGCGCTTGACTACCGTATTGACGGCGCCGATAGCGCTTGCTCCCTCGTCGATCTCGTCGAGGAAGGGGATCACCGTCTGTTTGTAGGGGATGGTAACATTGATGCCCGAAAAATCCTTGGCCTCCATAAAGGGAGCGACCTCGTCGGGGGTGAGCTCCTTGAGCATATAGTCGTAGGTTCCGATCTTTTCGTGAATGATCTTGGAAAAGCTATGGGGAAGATGCTCCCCGATACAGCCGTACTGCATAGTTGTGATTCCTTTTCGTTTACTTTGCCAGCCAGTCGGTGCCGTAGCGTACTGCCAGAAGATCGGCAAGGACGATGGCGGTCACGGCGTCCTGTACCGCTCTTGCGCGGTGGACGATGGCGGGATCGTGTCTGCCTGCAATCTCAAGAACTGTCTCTTCCTTTTCAAAGAAGTTGACGGTGTTCTGGGGCTTGTAGATCGAAGGGGTGGGCTTGATCACGGTGCGAAAGAGAAGCGGCATAGCGTTCGTGATACCGCCGTTCAGCCCGCCGTTGTGATTGGTCTTGGTACATATCGATCCCTCGTGCAGGGTGAAGGGATCGTTTGCTTCACTGCCCATCATATCGGCAAGGGCGAAGCCGTCACCAAATTCCACGCCCTTGACGGCGGGAATAGAGAAGAGTGCGTGGGAAAGCATGCTTTCCACCGAATCAAACCAGGGCTCACCGACGCCTGCAGGCATACCGAGAACGGCGGTTTCGAGAATGCCGCCGACGCTGTCGCCTTCTGCGGCAGCCTTTTTGATGGCTTCCTGCATGGCGCATGCCGCGTCATCGTCCAGAACGGCAAATGCCTGATCGTTCAGCTTTTTAAGATCGACAGGATATTGCCCGAAGGGGCGATCGTTGATCTTGCAGCAACGGCTTACGTGCGTGCCGATACAGATGCCTTGTTTTTCAAGTGCCATTTGCAGGATAGCGCCTGCGGCAACGAGTGCTGCCGTAATGCGCCCCGAGAAGTGCCCTCCGCCGCGGTAGTCTTCAAAGCCGTGATACTTGCTGTAAGCGGTATAGTCGGCGTGGCCCGGACGGGCGAGCGGGCGGGTGGCGGAATAATCCTTGCTTTTGGTGTTCTCATTGGGAATAAGTATGGTAAGAGGGGTTCCCGTGGTCTTGCCTCCGAACACGCCGCTGACGATACGGAAGGGATCACTCTCCATCCTTGAGGTGGAGATCCTGCCGGCAGGACGGCGCAAGGTGAGACGGTGGGCAATATAGGTGTCGTCCAAGGAAATACCCGGAGCGATGCCGTCGATCACGGCACCGATCATTTCGCCGTGGCTTTCTCCGAAGAGGGTGACGGCAATGCTGTTTCCAAAGGTGTTTTTCATGTTGACTCCTTTTCGTTGACTAAAGGATCGAGACAGCGGCGAAGGGTTTCTTTGCCGATGACCTCAACGGTAAAGCGTCCGATCTCTTCGACTCTGACGACGCTGATGCCGTTTTTACCCGATTTTTTATCGTGAAGCATGGCGGCGTAGGCCTTGTCGGCGTCAAAATCGATCTTCGTGGGAAGACCGAGGCTTGTCAGGATGGGGATCAGTCGCTCTCTTACGGCAGGGGCACACATCGGGATCATACCGAGTGCCACGCATTCTCCGTGATAGAGCCCGTGCAGATCGGCTTCGCTCTCAATGCCGTGGCCGATAGTGTGACCGAAATTGAGGATCTTACGAAGTCCCGCCTCTTTTTCATCCTCTTCAACCACACTTTTTTTGACGAGCAGGGCAGAGACGATCACCTCGTCGAGCTTTTCGAGTGCTTGGCCTTCTTCAAAGATCGCAAAGAGGGCGGGATCGCTTGTCATAGCCATTTTAAGTGCCTCGGCAAGACCTGCGGCAACAATGCGCGGGGAGAGCGTGTTCAGAAGGTCGGGATCGATGAGGACGGCCTTGGGCTGATAAAACGCGCCGACGATATTCTTGACCCCACCGAAATTGATCGCCGTCTTGCCACCGATTGAGGAATCGACCTGTGCAAGAAGCGTCGTGGGAATATTGTAAAAGTCCACGCCGCGCATGTAGGAGGCGGCAACGAAGCCCGCCAGATCGCCTACCACGCCGCCGCCGACGGCAACGACGCAGTCGCTTCGCGTGAAACCGTTATCCAGCATGACCTTGAGCAGCTTTTCGTAGACCGCAAGGCTTTTGCTTTCTTCGCCTTCGTCTACCGTGACGGTGATCGGCGTTTCGGCGGCGTTTGCAACCGCCATGGCGTAATTGGCAGGCACGCCGCTGTCAGTGACGATCAAGACGCGGCGGCGAAGGTTGAATAGACTGCCGACTTGGGCAAGCGCGCCGCGCTCGACGGTGATGGTATAGCTCGTATAAGAAAGGGTGACCGGAATGATCATGTCTTAGCCTCTTTCGGTTATTTTAGGTCGATTTTGAGATGATAGCGTCCCACGACCTTCAGAACGTCGCAGTGCTGTTGCAGGTCGGCGAGCATTTTCTGACCGACCTCGGTCGTCTCATCGCCCTCCGCCTCAACGTAGAAGTAGTATTGCCACGGGGAATCCTTGACAGGGCGACTGCGAAGCACCTTCATGTTGAAGCCGTGTTCGGCAATGACGTTGACCGCCTTGGCGAGGGCTCCCGCCACGTTATTGACCGTGAAGAGAAGCAGGAAGGTGTTGTGTTTAGCCGATATATCGGTGTTCTCAACCCGTGAGAAGACGGCAAAACGAGTGGTGTTGACCGCGCTTTCGTTCAGGTCGTGGTCGATCACCGAAAGGCCGTAGAGCGCGGCGGTCTCTGCGCTGGCGATGGCCGCGACCGTCTTGTCGCCCTTTTCGGCAACGCTTTTGGCGGCGCGTGCTGTGTTCACTGCCTGAACGACCTCGTAGCCGTGACGGTGGATATAGCCGCCGCACTGCTCAAGCGCCTGCGGATGGCTGAGAACTGTTTTCACGCTGTCAGGCGTTGCACCGTGAATGCCGATAAGATTCTGCTTGACGGCAAGATCGTAGATGCCGCTGATATAGAGCGAGCCTGTCAGCATGAGGTCCATGACGGTGCCGACCTCGCCTGCATAGCTGTTTTCGATCGGCAGGACGGCGTAGTCGCATGCGCCCTTGACCACCGACTCGTAGGCGGTTTCAAAGTCGCTGTGTGGAACAGTGATGCCGTCAGGGAAGATCTTCGCGGCGGCAATGTGTGCAAAGGCACCCTCTACCCCGCTGTATGCCACTCGTGTGCCCTCAAGCAGTGTGTGCTGATACTGCTTGGAGAGTGTCATGACGTTTTGAAGATATAACGCGTAATAAGAGCGAAGCGTCTCGTTCTCAATATAGGAAAGACAGCGCTCCATCACCTCTTTTTCGCGCGAGGAGTCGAGGATCGGCAGACCGCGTTCTTTTTTGTAGGTTGCAACCTCTCTGACCGCCTCCATGCGGCGGCAAAACAGCTCTGCCATTGTTTTATCGACTTCGTTGATCTCTTGTCTTGCTTTTTGCAGTTTGTCCATAGCTAACCTCTGTTTTCGCTGTCATACGTCAAAAAAACACCGCTACTTTTCAAACGCAAAGTAGCGGTGGATATTGTCTTTACAGTGAAGCTTCGTTCTGAAGGGCTTCATGCTGTACAGCGCAACGATCCATCGCGGTGATAAAGTAAAAATAACAGTAAGCAAAAACGATCATCTTCGGCTGTACTCCCTTCCTCACTGTAGAATATGTCGTATTATACACCTAAAAAACGCGCTTGTCAACTGATTTTTTTATTTTTTTGAAGGATGCGTGCATGAAAAAGAGTTTTTTCAGAGAAATCAGGGGCGTAAAGAGAGTAACGCCAAGAGGTCAAGCGGTTTTTCGGCAAAGGCAGTGGCGCCTGCGGCAAGAAGGGTCTCTTTATCCCGAAAGCCCCAAAGGGCTGAGATGCAGTCGATCCCCGCGTTTTTGGCGCTTTCAACGTCGGTCTCCGAGTCACCAACATAAAGGCAGTCGCAGGGGCTGACAAAGAGCTGCTCCATTGCAGTGAAAAGCGAGTCGGGGGCAGGCTTACGGCGAACGCCTTCCGATTCGCCGATGGCGATCTGCACGAGACTGCCGAAAACGTCATGGCAGAGAGCTTTGACGGCGGCGTCAAATTTGTTTGAGACGACGCCTACGGCTACGTTTTTTTCACGAAGTACCTGAAGCAGGGGTAAAATGCCGTCGTAGGGACGCGTTTTAATGCGGCTGTTGACGGCGTAGTCGGAACGAAAGGCGGCAAGAATCTCGCTGAACGCGGGATGGTCTTGTCCTGTGGGAATGGAGCGGGCAATGAGAAGTCCTACGCCGTTGCCGACGGCAAGACGCGTTTCTTCGCGCGTGCGGGGAGGCAGATGAAAGGCGGCAAGGGTGCGGCAGACGCTATCGTGCAGGTCGTCAAGCGTGTCGAGAAGCGTGCCGTCAAGATCGAAAAGAATGGCTTTGTATTTCATGGAAGACCTCCGATGGATACTGACGCTAGTATACCTCAAAAACGAAAAAAAGTCAACGAGAGAAGCAAAACAGAAAAAACGCCCGGCAAAAACGAAAATGTGTGTCGTTCTTCTTACGGTTACAGAAGGAAAGAGCTGAACATATATCGTTAAAGTTTGTCAAAGTGGATTATGGGCGCGTGTATAGGGTGTGCGAACAGACTGTGCGAGTATACAGATATCGACCGTGTCTATATGGTATAGCATGGAATCCACCTGAAAAATAATTCGGAAAAACAAAAAAACTTTTCATTTTCCTATTGACAAAGAGATGTTTTTTTGATAAAATAACACCTGCGATTGCGCTTGAAGCCCGATCGCGTGCGAAACAGCATGGAGAAGTCGCCTAGCTGGTCGAGGGCGCACGACTGGAAATCGTGTAACCGCCAAAAACGGTTCGAGAGTTCGAATCTCTCCTTCTCCGCCATCAAAGGGCGATAAAAAAGATATCGCCACAAAAAAG
>CAZYFC010000057.1:0-8990 GCA_964646715.1 uncultured Lachnospiraceae bacterium | reverse complement strand
GAACGCCGACAGTGTCGATGCCGGAATTGACACAATTCGAAAGGGGAAAGTCGATGATACGGTATTTGCCGCCGAAGGGAACGGCAGGCTTTGCGGTTTTTTCTGTGAGCGTGTAGAGACGGCTGCCCTGTCCACCTGCAAGCAGCATGGCTACACATTCTTTTTTGTGATACATAATTACCCCCTGTAAATATATTATTTGTATTCAGATCCTCAGTTTTCTTCGATGAAGACCGCCGAAAGCGGTTCAAGATCGAGCATGATCCTCTCTTTCTCACGTCGGCAGGTCTTGAGAGGCGTGATGCCTTCGCCGCCGAATGCCTCCTGATCGGTTGAAAAAACGGCGCTGTAGGCGCCTTCCGGCAAGGCGAGGGCGACATCGTGAAGGGCGATGCCTGAAAAATTGAAGACACCGATCAGAGACTTGCCTGAAGTGGCACGACGTTCGATGGCGAGGAGATTCCTTTCGGCGTCCGAAAGGAGCAATCGGCAGGCATCGGGACTTGTGTTTGTCTCCCATAGCGCTTTTTTTGCGAGATAAAAGGCGTTCAGGTCGCGCATGAAGCGGTAAAAGAGACTATGCATTCTGAAGTCGAGCATGAACCAGGGCAATTCGCGCTTGCCGTCGGTCAGCTCGAAAGGGGCAAGCTCGTTGCCCATTCTGTCAAGTCGGAGAATCGGGAGAACGGCACGGTAGGCTTCAAGAAGGCGGTTGGCGGCGAATTTTCCCTCGTAGTCCCCGAAGAGCGCACCCATTGCCGACGTCCTGCAGGCGTTTTGCCGCGGCAGGATCGACAGTCGTGTGGGAAGCGACTCCACCGCTTCGTGGTGAAAGCGGCGGTAGAGAGGATCGCAGGAGAAAAAAGCGTCAAGGCTGTTTTCACGCGCCTTATCAAAGGGGTATACGCCGTCCGGAAGCGGTATGGCGAGGTCCTTGGCGATAAGGATCGTCTCGGGATGTGCCTTTTGCAGCATGGCTATTGCGTCGAGAGCAAGCCGACCGAAAGCGGGATCGTTTGCACCGAGAAGGAGAAAGCCGTCGAGAGAATGTGCCTCGGTATAGTAGAGCAGAGCGGAGACGAGGGTGCTTGTCAGGGTCTCGCGGTAGCCCTCTTCGCTTTTCAGACCGTAGGTCGAAAAAGCGTCTTCCCCTGCCCGAAGCGGAATGGGGTAGAGAACACCGATGCCGTTGGCGTGCAGCTTGGCAACAAAGGCTTGAAAATCCTCGGCTCTTCCGAATCTTGCCGAGGGCGCAAACAGCGAGCCGAAGGCTGTCTCGCCCAGAAGAATATGTGTATAGCCCATCTGCTTGACGTGCGTTGCAAGAAGCGCGGCAAGCGTGCGATAATCAAGGGCTGCATAGGGCTCGTCAGTCCTTTTTCCGCCGTTTGTACGAAAAGAGGCAAGATCGACCTCATAAATGGAAAGCGGCATAGAAAGGGGCGGCTTGTGACAGCGCCCTTCGTTTTTTTCAAGGAAGCGCCCCTTTGTTTTCTGAATAGTCGGCGTGAAGACGCGCGATGCGCCGCCTGTGCCGTTCTCCGTCTCTCTTGCAAAGGGATCGGGACAGTAATGTACGCCTTTTGCGTCGGTGAGCTTATACTTATAGTACGCGCCGTCAAGCTTTTCTTTAACGAAAAGGCGGCATTCCCACACGCCGTCGGGGCAGGCTGTCATAGCGCGGCCTCTTTCCCAGCCGACAAAATCGCCTACAAGCCTCAGCTCCTTGGCTGAAGGCGCCCATGTGCGAAAGAGGTATTCATAGCCTTTTTCCACGCGCGTGAAAAACACGCCGAAGCGGTCGTATAAACGGCAAGATTCGTTTTTTTGCCGATTGACGGTACGGTTTGGCATGGCGTTTTCCTCTTCCCTCGAAGTGATCCTTTTCATCTTGTTTATTATATCACGCCGCAGGCTTTTTTTCAAGTGGAACTTATGCACAAGGAAGAAAAAATCGTCTGAAAAAGCGCCCTGTTCTTGTTATTATTATACAAGTTGTTTCGTCGGATTTTGTCATAATTGCCATGCGATTTGATAAATTTGCCAAAAGGATGCGACAAATTTCGGCGTTTTGCCGTGCAAAATCACGGCGAGCGCTCCGGATGAGGATCGATTTTATTGGCCTGCTTCCTGTTTTCGGCATTTTTTTTGCCTTTTTCCGCCTATAATGAGAATGAATTCAGAAAGGAAAGAGGGATCGCTTTTGACAGCCGTTATCTATGCCGACGTGTTTTTTGCCGTGAATTTCAGCATGGACTTTTTGGCGCTTGCCCTCGTTGGGAGGTTAACGCACCGTGCCGCTTCGCTTTGGCGTATCGTTCTCGCCGCCGCCCTTGGCGGCCTTTACGCCATCGCGGCGCTTTTTCTTCCTTCTTATATAGAGGCGCCCCTGACGCTCTTTTTTCCCTTCGTCATGGCAACGGTGACGTTTGGGATCGAAACGCTTTGGTCAGTCGTCAAAAACGGCCTTTTCGTTTTCGCCGTCTCTTTTGCGATAGGCGGTGTGATGACGGCCGTCTATTATCTCATAGGCAGACTGCTCACCGCAAAGGGGATCGTGATCAACGGCAGCGTTGAGACGCTTTACAGCGAGCTGCCGCTCTGGGTGCTGGGACTCGTTGCGCTTCTTGCCGCCGCGGTAGCCGCTATCTGGACGAAGGCGGCACAAAGGGCGGCGTCGAAGCGATCGACTGACATCGTGATCGGGGAGGGAGGACGCGAGATCACGCTGCGTGCTTTTTGTGACAGCGGTAATCTTCTTGAGGAGCCCTTGGGGCATCTGCCGGTCATCGTCGTGGGCAAGGAGACGATGCTATCCTTTTTGCCGCCCACACTTTCTCCCGCCTTTTTCAGCAAGGAGCTGAATCTCGACCGCGTCAGTCCGCGCCATATGGTCAAAATGCGCTTTATTCCGGTGGTAACGGTCGGCAATAAATGCCTTTTGCGCGGCTATATCCCGGATTACGTCAAGATAAACGGCGAAAAAAAGAAGGCGTGCATCGCCCTGGATGCCGACGAAGCCTCCTTCGACGGCTTTCAGGCGATCATGCCTTGCTGCCTTCTCTAAAAAAGTAAAAGACCGTTTGCACTCTGAAGAAAGGATCACGATATGAAATTGATTGAGCTGATAGCCAAGCTGCGCGCGCGTTTATTCAAGGGGAACAAGCGCCTGTATTACATCAACGGAGCAGAGACGCTGCCGAAGCCCTTGAGTGCCGAGGAGGAGGCACTGCTTCTCAGCCGCATTGACGAGGAGGAATCGGTGCGCTCGCGTCTTGTAGAGCATAATCTTCGGCTGGTCGTCTATATTGCGAAGAAATTTGAAAACACCGGCGTGGGGATTGAGGATCTTATCTCGATCGGCACGATCGGGCTCGTTAAGGCGGTGGGCACCTTCCGCCCCGACAAAAATATTAAGCTTGCAACCTATGCCTCAAGATGCATTGAGAATGAGATTCTGATGTTCTTGCGTAAATCGACGGGGCAGAGAGAGCTTTCGATCGAGGAGCCGCTGAATACCGATTGGGACGGTAACGAGCTTCTTCTCTCCGATGTACTGAGCAGTGACGACGAAGCGGTCTTCAAGCATCTTGAATACGAGGAGGACAGAAAGATCATCAAGGAAGCGCTTGGCAGGCTTGACGAGCGCGAAAAGATCATCATCGAGCTTCGATTCGGCCTGCTTGACGGCAAGGAAAAGACACAGAAGGAGGTGGCTGACGCGCTGGGCATCTCGCAGTCCTACATATCACGCCTTGAGAAAAGGATCATCAACCGTCTGCGCGAGGAGATAGCAGACAAGATCTAGTCACGAACAAATGTTCACAAAATGTTTACAAGTCGGAGGGAAAAAAGGCGCGGGAGAGGTTTGCATTTCCGCGAGAAATATGATAAAATAAAGCCGAATATGACGGAATGTGTCAGAATGGCTGATACCTGCGTCGATACTGTGAAAAGATGGGGATGCGACATGGAAAAATTGACACCGAAGGAACAGGAGATCTACGACTTTATCTGTCAGAATATCCGCCGCGCGGGCTATTCGCCGAGTGTTCGCGACGTCCAGAACGCACTCGGCATCAAATCGACCTCAACGGTTCACGCCTATCTCGACCGTCTTGAGGCAAAGGGCTATATCAGCAAAACGGCAGGCAAGAGCCGCACGATCCGCACAAGCGAGGTCGATACGCATACCTCAAGCGAAAGCGTGAGGATCCCGCTTGTCGGGCAGGTCGCGGCAGGCACGCCGATTCTTGCCACCGAGAATATTGAACGGCAGATCGATTTTCCGCTTGGAAGCATAGCCTATTCGGCAAAGGATCTTTACGCTCTCCGCGTCAAGGGGCAGAGCATGATCGAGGTCGGAATTTCGAGCGGTGACATTATTATCGTGAAGAAGCAGAGCTACGCCGAAAACGGTGAGATCGTGGTTGCCCTGCTTGATGACGAAGCAACCGTCAAGACCTTCTACCGCGAAAACGGCAAGATCCGTCTTCAGCCCGAAAACGCCACGATGCAACCGATCATCACCGATTCGGCACTCATTCTGGGCAAGGTGATTGCCTGCGTGAAGTATTTCTGATCGTTTCACTTAAATAATAAACGGTGGCTTGTTCGGTAAGACGCCGTTTTTTATGCCGAAAACAAAGCCGTAAGCAATCACGGTGACACCTTTTTCCCTCGGAGCATATATGAAGAAAAAAACGGTTTACAATCCCTACGGTATTCACGGACAGGAAGGGCTTTTTAACAGACTCCTGTTTCTTGCCACCTTCGGTGCCGCCTTGGTCGGTACGCTCTTTTTCTTTCTGCTGTCGCAGATCCTGCAGGCAAACGGCGCACCTCTTTTTCTGAAGGAATTTGTCTATTATTTCGGTGAGATCATCTCGGCGGCAAGTCTTTTCACCCTGCTCGCCCTGACCGTTGTCTCGGTGTCGCGCGAGGAAAAGACACTGTTTGTCTCGCTGGTGAAAAAAGAGGCACTTGCGCTGTTTTGCATTTCCTGCCTTATGCGCGTTTTTCTCTACTGGTTGACGGCACTTGTCGACGACAAGCTGGGGATCTCCTTCTATTTTAACGATACGCCCTTAAGCACGATGCTTGCAAATAACGGCCTCGGTCTCTGGGCGTGGGGGCTGTATACCGTTCTCAGTGCCTTTGCCGTTGTTCTGACGATCCTTCTGACCTATTACCTCAGCCGCACGGTCTATCGGCGCTCAGGCAAGCGCGGCGAGACGCCCCCTTTTTTGAACAAACTGCCGAGCCTCATTTATCTCGGCATCACGCTTATTTCGGCTATCGTCGGCACGGTCTATTCCCTGATCGTGGACGGCTTTGCGTTTGAAGCGTCTGTCATCGTTGATCTCGTCATGCCCTATGTGGAGCTTGCGCTTTTTTCGCTTGCGGGCTATTATTACGTCAGTTACCTCACCGCACTTTTTAAGAGAAAGGGCAGATAAAAAACGCCTATCCTTGCTTTGGCAGGATAGGCGTTTTTTTAATGAGCTGCTTTACCTTGTGACGAGGCGTACGATCACCGTGACGGTATAGGTCAGAAGACACAGGAGAAAGGTGGGGGAGGTGAAGGCCTTGACCGTATTATAGAGGCTTTTCTTCCATGGGAAGGGTGTATCTGCCGCAAAGGAGGCGTCCGATGCCATATGGCGGTAGCAGGTCTCGGTTGCCGTGAGCGCGAAGTAGAGGCAGACGGTGAAAAGCGTGATCGCCACGAAGAGAGCGAACAGCACGCCGAGCGGCTGTGTGACAAGACTCCAGACGGTGGGCATCAGGTAAATTGACGCGATGTTGATGGCAAACCGCATGAACACGGCGGCAAAGACGCTTCCCGTCATACGCACGGCGAAGGCGAGCAGCATGCCGCTCAGAAAATAGAAGGGGAAGCCTGCGAGGTCGAAATAACAGAGCGCGTACGCGGTTGAAGAAAAGATCGCGGCAGTCAGAAAGGAATACTTGTGGTATTCGGTGAGGATCACGCCGCGGAAGAGAAGCTCTTCGCAGAAGGCGGGGATCGCACCGTAGGCAAGGATCACGTAAAGAGGGGCATAGTCGGTCGAAATGTCCGAAAGGATAACCGAGCCGAGCGAGGTATAGGAGGCAGAGCCTATTCCCAGGAAGTAGAAGAGGGCGTTGATCACAAGTCCCGCCGAGAGGGCGAGCAGTGTGAGTGCGAGAAGGAAGGGGATCTTCTTAAAGGGAAAGGGATTCAGGTCGAGCGTTTTGAGGTAATCCTGCCCCCTGAGCTTACTGAAAAGGAAGGTTGGCAGGGCATAAACGAGAATTTCGAGTATGACGAGCGCGAAAAAAAGCTTGGCGGTGGTGTCGATCCTTGCGGTCGGGATAAGACGCGTCAGAAGCAAAAGGGCGTAGACCGCGAGCAAAAGAAGCGGTACGACGGCGCGCGACCTATACTTTTTCAATCAGCCTCACTCCTTTTTCGGTGACGATATAGTCCACCGCAAAGTCGAAGCGTCCGTGCGGCAGGGGGGTATTTCGCAGAAAGCTGCTGTAGCAAAGACCTGCCTTGACGCCGCGGTAGGTTGCCGTATAGCGATCGTAATAGCCTCTGCCGTAGCCGAGTCGGAAGCCGAGTCGGTCGTAAACGAGGGCGGGGATCAGCATAAGCACCGGCAATTGGCAGGTACGGTCATACCTTTCTGCTGCCGCGGCGGGCTCCATGATGCCGAACCTGCCCTCGACAAGCTCGTCAAGCGAACTGACGAAATAAAAGTCCATGCTACCGTTATCGCCGCATTTCGGAAAGGCGAGTCTTTTGCCCGAGTCGAGGATCTGCCCAAAGAGCGGCTTTATATTGATCTCGTCTTCAAGCGGATAATAGGCGAGAATGATCTCTGCAAAACGGAAGGAGGCAAGACACGTAAGCTGCTTCACGATGCGGCAGTCAAGCGATGCCTTTTGCTGCTCGGACATCTCGCGGCGCTTCGCACGGTAGCTGTCGCGCAGCTTGTTTTTGACCTCACGGATATAACTCATCTGATTCGTCCTTCGGCCCGCACGGCGAGCGTCCTTTCCTGTCGTATTGTTGATCTCGTCGGGTATAGGATGATCGGTTGCCGAAAAATCTTGAAGAAACGCTTAAAAGGATCCTTTTTCTGCCATGATCGAGGCGGCAACGGCGTCTGCCTTGTCCTTGCCGACGAGCAGTTCGCAGGCGGCAAGCGAGAAAGAAAGGGAAACGCCCATGCCCTTGGCGGTGACGACGTTGCCGTCGCTCACAACCCCTTGAGAAAGGCAGACAGCGCCGAGCAGATCCTTCTCAAAGCCGGGATAACAGGTGACGTGCTTGCCCTTGAGAAGACCGAGTCTTCCGAGAACGAGGGGCGCGGCGCAGATGGCGGCAAGCGGCTTGTTCCTTCTTGCCTGCTCAAGAACGAGCGCGCGAAGCAGCTCGCAGGCGTAGAGATTTTCAGCCCCCGGCATGCCGCCCGGCAGAAGGATCATCTCCGCTTGGTCGATATCGACCTCGGAAAGGGGCATGTCTGTTCCGATCTCCACCCTGTGTGTGGACAAGACGGAGGGCTTGCCCGAGAGCGAGACGAGACGCACGTCGAGTCCCGCGCGGCGCAGAACGTCGCAGGGGGTAAGGGCTTCGATCATTTCAAAGCCTTCTGCAAGAATGATATATACCATGTGATACTCCTTTGTGCGGGGCTCGGCTGATCAGAGTCCGAGCTTTTCAAGGATCTCCTCGGCAATACTGTCAACGGAGCGGAGCGCTTTTTCGCCCCCTTCGTCCGTATAGCAGGCGATCTGTGTCCAGTGGAATTTTTCGGAGGCGTAGAGGGCAGCGCGGTAGCTCTTTTCAAAGAAGCTCTCGTCCTTTTCGTGAATATCCATGGCGCGGTTGTCACTGACGCTTCTCTTTCTTACGAGCGAGAGCGAGAGAGAGGGGGGAAGCTCAAGATAGATCACGTCGTCAGGCGAGGGCAGACCGAGCTTCTTAAATTCGGTGTCGAAGAGCCAATCAAGATAGCCCTCCCATTCTTCTTTCGGAAGCTTGGAGGTCTGATGCACCGCATTTGCCGTGGTGTAGCGGTCGGCAAGAAGATAGGTGTCGGGATCGAGAAAGTCCTTCTTCCAATCGGTGGCGTAGGAATAGAAGCGGTCCATGGCGTAGAAGAGCGAGGCGGCGTATGCGCCGGTGTCCTCGGGCCTTGAGCCGAATTTGCCCGCAAGGTATTCCTCTACGAGAACGCATCCCGGTGTGTGATAATGGGGAAAGTCAATGGTGCGCACCTTTTTGCCCTTGGCGCGCAGGTGATCGGCAAGACGGGTGAGCTGTGTGTGCTTGCCCGATCCGTCCAGACCGTCAATAACGATAAATCTGCCCATACAGTAGCCTTTCAGTGGTGATTTTTAGGGAATGATTTGGAAATCAGGAGTCCTCGCGGCGCATGATCATCTCCTGATAGTCCTGACGCGTGATCAGGATATTGCGCGGCTTCTGACCCTCCTGTGGACCGACAACGCCCATTTGCTCCATCTTATCGATGATCTTGGCTGCACGTCCGTAGCCGAGCGAGAGTCTTCTCTGGAGAAGCGAGGTAGAGATCTTGCCCATTTCAAGCGCGATGTCGATGGCGTCATAATACTTGGGGTCGAGCTCGTCGTCCCCGTCGATCTCCTCGGACATGACCTTCTTCTTCGACTGACCGCAACGCTCTGCTTCGATCTCAAGCTGGTTGATAAAGGAATCGTCGTAGTGAACGTCCTCAAACTGATTGCGGATAAAGGTGGTGACTGCCTCCACCTCGTTGTCGCTGACGTAAGCACCCTGTACGCGGATCGGTTTCATCGCGCCAACGGGGGCAAAGAGCATATCACCGCGACCGATCAGCTTTTCGGCACCCGCGACGTCGATAATGGTACGCGAGTCAACGTTGGAGGCCACCGTGAGCGCTACGCGCGAGGGGACGTTTGCCTTGATAAGACCGGTAATAACGTCAACAGAG
>CAZYFC010000056.1:0-9011 GCA_964646715.1 uncultured Lachnospiraceae bacterium | reverse complement strand
TGCGGCTCTTGAAGAGTCCGTTCTTCAGTCGTTCAAAAAAACCCATAAGGACACTCCTTTTGTTTTATGCATTCAGCTTGATACCAAGCTTCTTTTCGACATCACCTACATTGATCGAAAGCAGCTTGGATACGCCGCGTTCCTGCATCGTGACACCGTAGAGGGCGTTTGCTGCTTCCATCGTGCCGCGGCGGTGCGAAATGGCGATGATCTGCGTATTGTCAACAAAGTTTTTGGCATAGTTCGCAAAACGCGACACGTTGACTTCATCGAGGGCAGATTCGATCTCGTCGAGCAGACAGAAGGGAGGGGGATTGATCTTGAAAATGGCGAAGAGGATGGCGATCGCCACAAAGACCTGTTCGCCGCCCGAGAGGGATTTCAGGTTCTTAATGACCTTGCCGGGAGGCGAGACGATGATCTCGATACCGCTTGTGAGGATGTTATCGGGATCGGTCAGCTCAAGCTTTGCCGAGCCGCCACCGAAGAGCTCACGGAAGACTACCGAGAAATTTTGGTTGATCGCCACGAAGGAATCCGTGAATCTCTTGCACATCTCTTTTTCAAGCTGAGAGACGATCTCGGAATAGTCATCCTTGCTCTTATTGAGGTCGTTGATCTGCGTGCTCATACGGTCGTATTCGTCCTTGACCTCTGCATATTCCTCGATGGCACCGACGTTAACGGGACCAAGCTCACGGATCTTGGTGCGCAGTTTGTTCTGCTCACTGACGCTCTTGGCACGGGTATTTGCTGTGATCTCCGGATATCCGAGCTCAGATGCAGCCGTAAAGGTGAGCTCGTAATCCTCCCAAAGGCGCTCGGCGAGCTTGTCCTTTTCGCTGAGAAGATTGATACGCTTCTGCTCAAGCTTGGCGAACTGTATCGAATAAAGCTGAAGCTCTTCGTTCTTGTTTTTCGTGCTTTGCTGTAATTCAAGATTTCGCTTATGGAATTCGATCGCCTCTTCACTGAGTCGCTTGATTTCTTCTTCAATCGAAGCGATCTCCCCGTCGAGTGCGGCGGCGCATTCGTTCAGTGCG
This sequence comes from uncultured Lachnospiraceae bacterium, assembly GCA_964646715.1. Lineage (GTDB taxonomy): Bacteria > Bacillota > Clostridia > Oscillospirales > CAG-272 > RGIG1993. Next base: position 7,968 of record CAZYFC010000056.1, on the reverse strand, counting down.
CGGATCTGATTGGTTAACAGGTCAAAGCCATGCTCTTTATTCTTCGTGGCTTCGCGGATCATGCTGAGCTCGTTTTGGATGCGGTCGATCTCCGCTTGGCAGGTATCGTACACATTTTGAGTCGATTCAACGTCCTTACCCGCGACCGTGATAGCAAGCGTACGTCGGTTGCGCTCTTCGTTCTTTTCGGCAAAGACGTTTTCGGTCTCTGCAATCTCTTTTTCAAGCGATACGGCACGCGCTTCCAAAGACGCGATGCTGACACCGAGAGCGTCGATCTCCTCGCTCAGAGAGAGCTTAAGCTGTTTTGACGATCTTGCTTGATTTTCAATATGCTCGATCGAATGGCGCAGCGTCTCAACGGTGTCGCTTTGTGCTTTATACTGATCGAGAATGAGCGAATGCGAGGTCTCTTCTGCTTTGTACATCGCTGCAAGAAGCATGTAACCGTCGTTAAGCTCTTCAAGTGCATCTCTCTTTTCAAAGAGAGTTTTTTCCTTGAGCGATATCTCGCTTTCTATCTCCTCGAGGGTGACCTTTAGTGATTCAGCTTCTTTCGTAAGCGTTTCAATATCACGCGAGCGCGAAAGAATACCGCTGTCGCGCCTTGCCGCACCGCCCGTGTAAGAGCCGCCTGCGTTGATCTGCTGACCGTCGAGCGTGACGATACGTACGGTATAGCCGAAATGCCTTGCCATATCGGTGGCGTGGTCGAGCGTGTCGAAGACGAAGGTCCTTCCGAGAAGGGAGTCGATCACTTCGACGTAGCGTTTATCGTAAGAAATGAGAGAAGACGCGATACCGATATAGCCATTGAAGGTCTTTGCCTTAGCAAGATCGATCTTGAGCTTTTCGGCATGTACCGAGTTGAGAGGGTAGAAGGTCGCGCGACCGACGTTTTCACGCTTGAGAGCGGAAATGGCGGCTTTAGCGGCGTTTTCATCCTCGGTGACGATATTCTGAATGCTGTTGCCGAGAGCTGTCTCGATGGCAAGAGAATACTGCTCGTCAACCTTGATCAGCTTGGAGATAGGCCCGCAGATGCCCTTGAGACGGCCTGCGATCGCCTGATCGAGCACGAAGCGTACACTACGCTGGTAGCCTTCGAAATGCTCCTCCATGCGCTTGAGCGTTGCTGCCTGCTCAGTTTTTGCCGTGATCGAGACGGAGGTGCTGTTGCGGCGTTCGGTGAGTGTGAGAATATCTTTTTCAAGCGTTTCACATTCGTCGATAACGGTCTCTTTCTTCTCCTGTGTGCTTGCTGCGTTCCGGCGGTAGTAAGCAAGCTGTTCGTCGCTGTCCTTGAGACGCTTCTCTATTTCGGTAAGCGTTTCGGACGCACCGGCAAGCTCGCTTTGGACGGCACTCAAACGCTCGGAAAGTGATGCCTGCGAGCTCTCAAGAGCCGAAAGGCGGATGCGGTCGTCGATCAGCTTCTTTTCGCAGGCTGCTTTTTCACGGCCTGTCTGCGAAAGCTCCTCGGAGAGATCGCCTAAATAGATGCGGATATCGTTCAGCTCGGCAAGCGCGGCGTCGTATTCCTCTTGAAGGACTGCTTCTTCCTGTTTGGCTTTTCTGAGTGCGGCTTCAGCCTCGTCACGTCGGTTCTTGGCCGCTTCCATCAGCTCGTCCTGCTTGCCTGCGTCCTCGGCGTAACGCTCGAGGATATTCTTTCCGTGTTCGATCTCCTGTTCCGCGAGAAGACGGCGTGTGTTGACGTCGTGGCGTTCTTCTTTTTTCGAACCGAGAAGAGTATGCGCTTCATTCGTTCTCGTTCTGTTTTCCGCTTCCTTTTCGCTCAGGGAGATAGCTTGCGATTCAAGCACATGCAGGCTGTCCTTGGTAATCTCGAGAGAGTGCTTCGCCATATTGTAGGCGCGTTCAAATTCCTCGTTCTGTCCTGCGATATGTGCGATATCGTAGACGGCGAGAGATACGTCAAGCTCTTTTTTCCTTTCGTAAAGCTCAAGATAAGTGCGCGCCTTGGCCGATTCCTTCTCAAGCGGTCCTACGCGCTGTTCGAGCACCGAAACGATATCGTTTAAGCGGATGAGGTTATTTTCTGTCTCATTCAGCTTGCGCTCCGCCTCCTGTTTTTTGACGCGGAATTTGGAGATGCCTGCGGCTTCCTCGAAGATATAGCGTCTGTCTTCGGGGCGCTGTGCAATGATCTCGGATATCTTGCCCTGGCCTATGATCGAGTAACCTGTTTTGCCGATACCCGTATTCATGAAAAGGTCAACGATGTCACGAAGACGCTTCGTTTGACCGTTGATCAGATACTCGGACTCGCCGGTACGGAAATAACGTCGGGTGACGGTGATTTCATTATATTCGGATGGAATGCGGAATTCTCCCGTATTATCGATGGTGAGCGAAACCTCGGCAAAGCCCATGGGGCTTCGCTTGTCGGTGCCGCCGAAGATGACGTCTTCCAGTTTGACGCCACGGATATTCTTTGCAGAAAGCTCACCGAGAACCCATTTGACGGCATCGGAAATATTACTTTTTCCGCTTCCGTTCGGGCCAACGATCACGGTCATGCCCGTGTCGAAGGTGATCTTCGTACGTTCGGGAAAGGATTTGAAGCCGTGAAGCTCCAAGGATTGGAGGCGCATAGGTTAGTTCTCCTTAACCAGAATTTTAACTTCATTTTTGACACATGCATCGGAGGTGCGAAAGAGAATCCTGTTGTTCGGATAGACCCTTTCAAGCTCCTTCAGATTGCACTTTTTTTGCCCAATGGCACGTGACAGTGTGCCGGGGGCTGTCTCTATGACCAGGGCGGCGTGAGGGGGAAGTGTAACTTTACTTGCCGCTTGCAGGATCTTCATAAGATAGTGGCGGTTGATGATCAGTTCGCCGAGGGCAGGGTGATATGCGCCGCTGACGGTCGCGTCATACCGAAGGCCTTCCGTTTCGCAGAGGCCGATGCGAATGACGTCGATCCTATGCGCGGCAAAGAGGGAATATACCGCTTCACCGCGTGTAACGGCACTTTCAAGCGAGAGGGGGGTATAGCTACCGTTTTGCATCATTGTGTGAAGTGCCGTATCGGCAAAGACGACGGTGGGATAGATCCGTGCCTTGTCGATGCCCCACGCGATCATATCGGTAGCTGTCTTTATTTCATTTTCAAGCGACGAAGAGGGAAGTCCGAGCATCATCTGCCCGACGAGCTCAAAGCCGTATTTTTTTACGAGTCGACAGGCGTTTTCACAATCTTTTGCGGTATGTCCGCGCTCGGATGAGAGAAGAACTTCGTCATTCGTGCTCTGAATACCAAGCTCAACTACCGTTACCGAGTGAGCGGCAAGGATCGAAAGAATTTCTTCGTCGATCGCATCGGGGCGTGTTGAAACACGCAGTGAAGTGACGCTGCCTTCGTCGGTATAGCGTTTGGCTTTTTGTAAGAGCATGCACATCAGCTCTTTTTCAATAGCGGTAAAGCTACCGCCGAAGAAGGCGATCTGTACCTCGTGCTTTTGGGGATCGACGGTTGACAGAACAGCTTCTACCGTTTCGTCGAATCGGTCAAGTCGGATAGTATCCTGTCCTGTGATCCTTCTTTGATTGCAGAAGACGCAGGTGTGAGGACAGCCGATATGTGGCACGAAAATCGGGATATTGATATGACTCATGCAGAAATGCCGAAGTAGGAAAGGCCTTCCTTGGCAGCGTTTTGCTCGGCCTGGCGTTTGCTGTGCCCGCTTCCTTTTCCGATGACGTTACCGTCAAGGCGCGCTTCAACCTCGAAAACGCGCTTGTGTGCCGGACCCGTTTCGCTGACGATACAGTAGTCGAGAACGACGTCGCTTACCTGCTGAACGATCTGCTGCAGCATGGTCTTATAGTCCATTGTGTGGTGACTTTCTACCGTTGCGTTGATATGCTTGACGGCGAAGGGAAGGAGAAAGGTCTTGACGCTTTCCATATCACTGTCAAGATAAATGGCGGCTAAGAGCGCTTCGAAAGCATCGGAAAGGATCGAATCTCTTTCATTGCCCTTGTTCTGCTGTTCACCGTGACCGAGCAACAGATAGTCACCGAGAGAGATCTCTCTTGCAAAATCGGCAAGCGTCTTTTCGCAGACGGTCTGTGCGCGGATCTTGGAAAGATCACCCTCGGGCAGATCGGGGTATTCGTTATAGAGATAACGGCTGACGACAAGTGAGAGAACGGAGTCGCCCAGAAACTCCAGACGTTCGTTACTTTTTACCTCGTCCCCTTTGGATTTTGCTTCGTTGGCGTAGGAGGAGTGTGTCAGAGCATTCGTAAGGAGAACTGTGTCCTTGAACGTATAGCCGATCATTGTCTGGAGTTCAAAAAGCGAGGGGGTGATCATGTGCGGTATCCTTTCACGGAGTGATAGAAATAAGAATCATATGGGGGATTTTTCGGTGAAATAATCGGCAATGTCTTTTGTGATGCCCGTCTCATAGTAGGCAATTGCCTGACGGACGGTGCTCCTGATGGCGCGTGCATCGGAAGAGCCGTGTGCCTTGATGATGGGAGAACTGATGCCGAGGAAAGGCGCGCCTCCATGCTCGGAGGTGTCAAACCTGCGTTTAAGGTCGTACATTTTATTTTTGCAGAGCAGGGCGGCGATCTTCGTCCTGAAGGAGGAGGTGAGAAGGCTTTTGACTTTCTTCATAACGAAGACGCCCATACCTTCGATTGATTTGAGCGCGATATTGCCCGAGAAACCGTCGCAGACGAGTACATCGCAGGTATCAAAAGGAATTTCCTTTCCTTCAATATTTCCGACGAAGCAGATGTCCTCAGAGGCTGCAAGAAGTTGATGGGTCTTTACGTAAAGCTCGGTGCCTTTGTGTGCCTCGGTGCCGTTATTGAGAAGTCCGACGCGCGGCTTTTTTATGCCGTACATTTTGTTCATATAAACCGAGCCCATGATGGCAAACTGCAGGAGAAAGTGTTCTGTGACTGAGATATTGGCACCCGCATCCAGTAGCAGGACGGGCTTTTCAAGAGGGAGAATGGCGGCAAGCGCACTTCTTCTGACGCCGGGGATGCGGCGCACGAAGAGGGTTGAGCCGATATGCATCGCACCTGTATTACCCGCGCCGACGAATGCATCGCCTTTTCCTTCGTTAAGAAGAGCAAAGGCTATGCGCATTGAGGAATCTTTTTTCTCCTTGACGGCAAGTGGGGAATCCTCCATAGTGACCACGTCGGAAGCGTGAACGATTTCCATATCGGAAAGATCAATGGCGTGCTCTTCGGCACAGCGGTTGATCACCTTCTCGTCACCGACGAGGATCACGTTTGCGCCGAATTCTTTTCGTGCAAGAGAAGCCCCTTCAATAAGGGCAAGAGGGGCGTTGTCACCGCTCATGGCATCAATGATGACTTTCATATGTAGACCTGCCTTTCTGTCGGGAAACATCAGAAAATTATGTCGGAGGATGCTTTGATCTCTTCAATAATGGCGAGCGCACGCTCGGAGAGCTTTTCGTTGCGGACGGCTTTACCACCCCTGACCTTCATACCGAGCGGTGCAACGATGCCGAAATTGACGTTCATGGGCTGAAAACTGCCGGTTGAAGAGGACACGTAATTGGCGAGCGCCCCAATTGCGGTTGTGTCGGGAAAGTAGCAGGGCGCTTTGCCGAGGGCAACGCGGGCGGCGTTCAGACCCGCCACGTAGCCCGAGGAGGTGGATTCGATATAGCCCTCCACTCCGGTCATCTGGCCCGCGAAGAAGAGATTCGGATGCTCACGCATCGAATAGTAAGGCGTCAGGAGCTTGGGAGAGTTGATAAAGGTATTTCTGTGCATGACGCCGTAACGCAGAAATTCGGCCTTCTCAAGGCCGGGGATCATGCGGAACACTCGGCGCTGCTCACCGAAGGTGAGATGCGTCTGAAAGCCGACGAGGTTGTACATCGTCGCTTCGTTGTTTTCGCGGCGAAGCTGAACGACGGCGTAGGGCTCTTTGCCCGTTTTGGGATCGGGAAGACCGACCGGCTTCAAAGGACCGTAGAGCAGGGTGCTTTCACCGCGTTTTGCCATGACCTCTATCGGCATACAGCCTTCAAAAACAGTCAATTCCTTACCGTTTTGATCTTTTGTGTCGAAATCGTGTAAAGGTGCTTCCTCTGCCTCGATGAGTGCCTGATAAAAGGCTTCGTATTCATCTTTTGTCATGGGGCAGTTGAGATAGCATGCCTCGCCTTTTCCGTAACGTGAAGCGGCAAATGCAATATCGGTATTGATCGAAGAAGCGTCTACGATCGGTGCGGCAGCATCGAAAAAGTGAAGACTTTCACCCCCAACAAGCTCCTTGAGCGAAGCAGACAGTGCGTCTGATGTGAGAGGGCCGGTAGCCACGACTGTAACGCCCTCCTCGGGCAGGGAGGTGACCTCGCCTTCGATGAGTGTGATGTCGGGATGACTTCTGATCTTATCAGTGACGTAGCGCGCAAAAAGCGTGCGGTCAACGGCAAGCGCGCTTCCTGCCGAGACCTCGGTGGTGTACGCGGCTTCCATGATCAGCGAGGAGAGTGAGGAGAGCTCTGCCTTTAAGAGCCCGACTGCATTGGATAGCTGATTGGAACGAAAGGAGTTAGAGCATACCAGCTCACAGAAATCGGGATTGGAATGCGCAGGAGTATATTTCTGTGGCTTCATTTCGTATAGGTTGACCTTTACGCCCTGCTTGGCCGCCGTATATGCGGCTTCACAGCCGGCAAGACCTGCGCCGATGACGTTGACGGTAGGCTTCATTCGTCATGCGCTCCTTTGCCGTGTCGCGTACACTTTTTGTTACAGCAAACGGCGTTTTCCTTGCCCTTTTTGACAAAGAGAAGCTCGCCGCAGGAGGGACAGGTGGATCCGGTGGGTTTATCCCACGAAGAGAAGCTACATTCGGGATATCCCGAGCAGCTGTAGAAAACAGTTTTACCTTTGGCGCGCTTCATGACGATATCCTTGCCGCAAAGAGGGCAGGCGACATCAATAGAATTGCCCGTACCGACAACGTTACGGCATTTCGGAAATGCGGAGCAGGCGAAGAATTTGCCGTATTTACCGCTTCTGATCAGCATGGGTGAGCCGCATTTGTCACAGAGCATGTCGGTGGTTTCGGCTTCCTTTTTTTCGGCAGATGCCTCTTCGGATCTCTCGGTCAAAGAGCGCGTGTTCTTGCAGGTGGGGTAGTTGGGGCATGCGGCGAATTTTCCGAATCTACCCGATTTGACGATCATGGTCGCACCGCATTTGTCGCAGGTCAGGTCGGTCGTTTCGGCGGCAACGGATGCGTCACCTTCATCGGCAGCCGTGAAGGCGTTGTCAAGGTCTGTCTTAAATTTTTCGTAGAACTTGGATAGAACGCCGTTCATGGTGTTAGCACCCGAAGAAACCGAGTCAAGGTCGTTTTCCATTTGCGCGGTGAACTGATAGTCAACGATATCGGGAAAGTATTTCAGCATGAGATCGGTGGTGACATTGCCGAGATGAGTCGGCACGAGCACCTTGCCGTCACGTCTGATATAGCCTCTTGCTATGATCGTGGTGATGATCTGCGCGTAGGTTGAAGGTCTGCCGATGCCGCGCTCCTTGAAGAAGTCGATCAGGGCTGCCTCGGAATAACGAGTGGGGGGCTCGGTGAAGTGTTGCTCAGCCTGCAACAGGGTATCTCTGAGAATATCCTTCTCGCATAGGATGGGAAGGGTAACGGTTGCATCGTCCTCTTCGTTTCCTGACTCGCTGTAGACGGTCAGGTAGCCCTTGAAGCGAAGCGTCTGACCCGCTGTTTTGAAAAGATAGCCGTTGCAGTTGATATTGACGGCGACGGTATCGTACTCGGCAGACTGCATCTGGCTTGCAACGAATCGGTCCCAAATGAGCTTATAGAGCTTATATTGATCGTTTGAAAGCGCGCGGCGCACCGAAGCGGGCTCGAGCGTGACGTCAGAGGGACGGATCGCTTCGTGTGCGTCCTGTGCG
>CAZYFC010000055.1:0-9022 GCA_964646715.1 uncultured Lachnospiraceae bacterium | reverse complement strand
ACTAATGAACGATAACGGCAAGATCCTTGTCGGAATGAGCGGCGGCATCGACTCCACCTACTCGGTCATCCTTTTGAGAAGGATGGGCTATGAGGTGATCGGCGCCGCACTCGTTTTTTCAAAGGAGACGGATATCGAGGCGGCAAGACGTGCGGCAAAGGAGCTATCCCTGCCCCTGATCGAGCATGACGTCAGCGTACTCTTCACCGAAAAGGTGCAAGCTTATTTCGCAGAGTGCTACGGAAACGGCATGACACCCAATCCCTGCGTGGTCTGTAACCGATACGTCAAGATGCAGACGCTTTACGAGCTGTCACGCTCACTGGGCTGTGATGCCTTTGCAACGGGTCACTACGCAGAGATCAAGCACCTTGCAAACGGTCGCTATGCCGTGGCAATGGGCAAGGACAAGAAAAAAGACCAGAGCTATATGCTCTGGGGCATGACGCAGGAGCAGCTTGCAGGTTTTGTAACGCCGCTTGCCTCGCTTGAAAAGAGCGAGATCCGCGAGGAGGCCGAGAAAGAGGGGCTTTCTTCGGCAAGATCGGGCGAAAGTCAGGATATCTGCTTTGTTCCGGATGGCGATTACACCGCATTTCTGAGGCGATTCGGGGCAAAAAAGGGCTTTGAAGAGGGCTTCTTTGTCGATGCAAAGGGAAGGATCCTCGGCCCTCACAAGGGCATCTGTCACTACACGGTAGGTCAGAGAAAGGGGCTTGGCATCGCGCTGGGCTACCCTGCCTTCGTCACCGATATCGATCCTGTGTCACGCGCTGTGACGCTTTCACCTGCCGAAGAGACCTACAAAAAGTCTATCACCGTCGGCTCGCTCGCCTTTCAGGGGCTTGCCCCTGCCGAGTCGGGCGAATACGCGCTTTCCGTCAAGATCCGCTATGCGGCGCCTCCCGTCCCCTGTACGGTGCGGATCGGGGGCGAATCTGCCGAGGTGATCTTTGACGAGCCTCAGCGCACGCCTGCCCCCGGTCAATCCGCCGTTTTTTATAAAGATACTGACGTGATGCTCGGCGGTGTGATCCTCAGAGGCAAATGAAAAGTGAATCAATAAGCTCAGAACGGAGTTTTGCAAAAAAGAGCAGGAAAGGCTCGGCAAAATTCCGTTTTTTTATTCATAAATTGAATAATATATGAAAAGCGTCTTGCAATCGATCGGAAAATCTGCTATAATCACTTTGACGAGAAATCGTCAAAACTCAATACGAGGTACAATTATGAAAAAAGTTTTGCTTGCAATTGTGTTGATACTGACGCTCGTTGTCGTCTTCGTTGCCTGCGATACTCCCGCAGACACCACCGCAGACGAGACCACTGCGCCGATCGACGGCACGACTACTGACAGTGATACGGAAGGCAGTGAAAGCGTGTCGGTCACCACGCTTCCCTCTGCGGGTGAGGATCCCGAGGGTGAGCTTGAAAAGACCGACGATTATACCGCTGTGCTTGACGATACCGCCTGGGTGAAGGACGACATCAGCGTGTCCGAATTCACAAGCTTCGATACGGCTTCCAATATCGTCAGTTCGATCAGCCGCCAATACAACGGCTATACCAAGACCTACCACGACGGTGAAGGCAACTCGATGACGGTTACCGAGGTCAGAAAGCTCGGTACGATCGGCGTGATCATCAATGCCGATGAATCCGCCAAGACGGTTGACATTCAGGTCGAGGAGCTGAGTGTGCGCGCACAGGCCTCCTGGAAGAGCGTTACCGCAAGAGCCGGCAGCTACCTGATGTTCGATTTCACCACAAACCTGCCGATCGACTTCTACATGACGGTTACCGCCACCAAGGGCGGCGCTGAGTCGGGCGCGGCTTACACGCAGGGCGGCGTATCGGTATCGGGCAGTAACGGCAAGTATACGGGCGTTGCCAAGTGTACCGTTCCCTATGCGGCAGGAAAGACTTTCTACATTAATATCTGCGTGGATAACGAAACTGCAAAATACCCCGTCGTGGCATCCATTCCCGTTGAGATCACCACTGCGAAGTATGACAGCCAATACTCTCTGATATTCCAGGGTGACTGGGAGCTCATCAGACACGAGGACTATCTTCCCAATCTTGTTGACCTCTTCTACAACGTCTATCCCAGACTGTATGCAAGATTTGCCTTCGGCACAGAGCCCAAGCAGATCACCTTTATGGCGGATAAGAGCTACGACGGCGTTGCTTACTGTGCGGGCACGACGGTCTGCGTCTCTGTCGACTATGCAAACGCCAATCCCACCGACCTCGGCTTCTTCTCGCACGAGATCACCCATTCGGTACAGCAGTACGGTACGCTGAAGAACTACGGCGGCACCAACTCCTGGACCGATCCCGCCACGGGCAAGGTTATCGTATGTAACTCCTGGTGGACCGAGAATATGGCTAACTACGGTGGCTTCCGTTACTTCCACTGGGGCTATTCCACCAAGTTCGTTCAGATCTATAACGTCAATACGCAGTCCGGTCTCTGGAATTGGAACTGGGAGCCTTACGGCGACGGCAGCAAGCTCTTCCTCTCTTACCTTGACTACGCCTTCCCCTCTGTTGACGAAAATGGCGATGGCAAGCTCACGGTTGATGAATACGGTATCATTGATCTCGTCAACTACACCATCAAGACCGCTACGTCCAGCTTCAGCGACCATCCTTACGATCCCACCTCTCCCTTCAACATCGCGGTTGCCACCGCTACCGACGGCAAGTATACCACCATGGAAGAGGTTCGTCAGAAGTATGAAGCCGACTGCAGAAGCGGCGCATGGAAGTTCGTTGGCTTCCGCGATTATGTGGACAATTGGCGCACCGAGGATCTTTCCGGCATTCCCAATCCTACCTATCCCATGTGGGAAACGGCTGTGAAGGGCAATATCACCAACGATATCCTTGCCGATCTCGTCACTGAGGGCACGAATCTCGCACTCAACGCTACTGTTTACGAGGCATCGGGTGAGGCGGTCAGAAATCCCGTTTCCTATGCACTTGACGGCGACCTTTCCACCTTCTGGCATGCCTCCAATAGCTCCACGGGTGACTATAAGTATGAGCTTCAGGGCTATCCTCACAGCCTGATCATCGACCTCGGAGAAGTGAAGAGCTTTAATACCTATACGCTCGTGAACCGCGGTTATATCAACAGCAGCACAGTACAGAACACCTATGAATGGGAGATCCTGATCTCTACGGACGGTAAAAACTGGACCTCCATCGACTATCAGAACGAGAACACGGAGCACGCAGTCTCGATCAACGTCGGCGATCAGTCTGCAAGATATATTGAGCTTCGTATACATAAGACTGACCGCTCGAATACCGATAACGCAAGAATCGTTGAATTCATGCTCTTCGGCTGAGCCTCCTGTAAAAAGTCAAAAGGGACTCTCTCAAATTGACTTTTTGAAACTGCTTTCTATACAAAAGCAATAAAAAACAAGGTCATCCATAGCGTGATGCTCCAAGCGGTGCATTCACGCTATGGATGACCTTGTTTTTTGTTAAGGTTGCACATAGCGGTCACTTTTTTTATGCTGTGAGACAGTCCTTTTTTCGTTTCGGGGCTGTTTTTGCCGAAAGAGGCGGAAAAGATACGCGTTGCTCTTGTGTTTTATCTTGTTTTCGTGTATAATAACAAGTAAGAAGAGAAGCGGTGTATCGCTTGTTTTTATGAGGTAGCGCATATGAAAAACATACTCGTGATCGACGGCAACAGCATACTGAATCGGCAGTTTTACGGCATCCGTCCACTTTCTACCAAGGCGGGGCTTTTTACCAACGCGGTATTCGGCTACACGAAGGTGCTTCTTGCCCAGATGGAAAAGCTTACGCCTTCTTATGTGGCTGTTGCCTTTGATCTGAAGGAAAAGACCTTTCGCCACAGGCAGTACGATGCCTACAAGGCAGGAAGACACGCCATGCCTGAGGAGCTTGCCATGCAGTTTCCCTATGCCAAGCGCGTGACTGAGGCGCTCGGTCTCTCGGTGCTCTCACTTGCAGGCTACGAGGCGGATGACATTCTCGGCACTGTTGCTGCGATGGCAGAGGCGTCGGACGAGGACCTCCACACCTATATTCTGACGGGGGATAAGGACAGTCTTCAGCTCGTCAGCGATAAAACGACGGTGCTTCTTGCGGGCAATCACGAGGTGACGCCTTACGATCCCGCCGCGTTTTTCGCGCGTTACGGCGTACAGCCCTCGCAGTTTGTCGACGTAAAGGCGTTGATGGGTGACTCATCCGACAACATTCCCGGCGTCAGCGGCATCGGTGAAAAGACGGCGCTTAAGCTGATCGCCTCCTCGGGCAGTCTTGAAGCGCTGTATGCGACGATTGATACGCTGAGCCTGACGCCCGGCCTTCGTAAAAAGCTCGAAGAGGGCAGGGAATCTGCTTTTTTGTCTCAGTATCTTGCGAGAATTGAACGGCACGCTCCGCTCGGTCTTGTACTTGACGGCATCACGCTTCGCCAGAGGGATGTCCCCACCCTGCGTGCGCTCTTTGTTGAAATGGAGTTTACCTCCTTTGATAAACTGCTTTCGGATGAAAGCACCTCTGAGGATGAGGCGATAATTGAAGAAGCGCCCGCTGCTGCGCGTGCCGTTACGCTTGACGCGCTCTGTGCTATGCCGCTTGCCTCTCCTGCCTTTTTGTGGCTTGACGGCACGAGACTCTATCTTGCCGACAGTGCCGACGCCGCCTCAGGCGTCTGTCTTGAGGACGCAGACGATGCGCTTCTTGCCACGCTGTTTGCCTTCCATCCGATCGAATATTGGGTCTACGACAGCAAGAGCCTCTTCCACCGTCTCCATACGGCGACAATCAAGCCGCCCGTGATAGGCTTTGATCTATTGCTTGCCGCGTATGTGCTTGATGCCGGCGCAAGCTCCTACGAGCCCGGAAAGCTCACGCTTTCATATCTTTCGAAGCCCTTCTCAAAGGACAATCCGGCGCCCATCCTCTACGCGCTGTCACTTGCCATGAAGGAAAAGATGGCCGACGAAGGAAGCGCTTTACTCTATGAAACGGTTGAAGCCCCTCTTGCCGCACTTCTTTTCAAGATGGAAACGCGCGGCTTTATGGTCGATCGCCCGATGCTGGAGGCCTTTTCAAAGACGCTTGATCTTGCCGCGGAGACCTATATGGAAGAGATCTGTGCCGTCGCGGGCAAAAGATTCAATATCAATTCCCCGAAGCAGCTGGGCGAGGTGCTGTTCGAGGATCTCGGACTTCCCGTCGTGAAGAAGACCAAAAGCGGTTATTCCACCGATGCCGAGGTGCTGGAAAAGCTGCGCCCATATTCGCCTATCATTGATCTGATCACCGAGTATCGGCAGGCGGTCAAGTTCAAATCGACCTACGCCGACGCGCTCGATAAGGCTGCTGACGCCGAAGGTCGCGTGCATACCTCCTTCAATCAGACGGTCACTGCGACGGGCAGACTTTCCTCAACCGAGCCGAATCTCCAGAATATCCCCGTGCGTACCGAGCTTGGCAGAGAGCTTCGCCGCGCATTTCGCGCGAAGGAGGGGTGTGTGCTCGTGGATGCTGACTATTCGCAGATCGAACTGCGTATTCTCGCCGCGTTGTCGGGCGACAGACGCATGATAGATGCCTTCGTCGGCGGTGTGGATATCCACGCGGTGACGGCGTCTGAGGTGTTCGGTGTGGCACTTTCCGAGGTCACGCCCGAGCTTCGTAAGCGCGCCAAGGCGGTCAACTTCGGCATTGTGTACGGTATTGGCGGCTATTCTCTGGCAGGCGACCTCGGTGTTTCGGTCAAGGAAGCTTCGCAGTATATTAAGAATTATAAAGACACCTACGAAAAGGTCGATGCATACCTCAAGGGCTTGATCGAAGAAGGTAAGTCGCTCGGTTACGTCAAAACGCTTTTCGGCAGACGTCGCTATATTCCCGAGCTTACCGCGCAAAAGGCAGCTCTCAAGAGCTTCGGAGAGCGCGTTGCTATGAACAGCCCCATCCAGGGCACGGCTGCCGATATCATCAAGATCGCCATGCTCCGTGTCGAAAAGGCGCTTGAAGAAGCAGGGCTTGCCGCTAAGCTGATCCTGCAGGTGCATGATGAATTGATCATCGAAGCGCCCGAAAGCGAAGCAAAAGCCGCCGCGACGATCTTACGGCGTGAAATGGAATCCGCCGTTTCGCTTGCCGTGCCCCTCACCGTCGAGGTCTCGATCGGCAAGACGTGGTATGAGTGTAAGTGAGAAAGGGATATGCCGCGATCATGACAAAAAACAGTTTTGCCAAAAGGGAGATGTTACAGGCGGCGGTTTGAGACTTATAAAATATTGAAGGGGAGCCTTTTTTCAAAAGGGGCTCCCCTTCAATTGTTCATCTTAAACGTAAAACTCCTCGCCCGTGTCGAGGCAGAGGCAGGCGAGCGATTCGCCGTCGGCTACACCGCAGTTGATGCCGATCTGACCGTTACGGCGATAGATCCTGCCGCGGTAATGCTCATTGATCTCAAAGGTGGGCGTTTTGCCTGTCACGAGAAGCTTGTTGCCGAAATATTCGCGCGAAAAGTCCGGTTCGGCGTTGATCAGCTCCTTGATGCTGTAAGCGTCGAGCGACTTGCCGCTTTCGGGATTGGGAATGCCGCCGTGTACCATGACATAGGTATTGTCGCCTGCCTCAATCTCGTCATATGCAACGAATTCGTCGCGTATAAATTCAAGCACGTCAGCCTGCGTCTCTTCATCCAGCGAACGAAATTCCGTCACCGTCGTCATGCCTCCCTCCGAAATCCATTTGGCGAAGGCGGCACGGTAAGAGGGGTCGGTCTTGGCTTTTTCGCTGTTCATCCTCGTGAGCATGCGCAGGGCGCGATAGTCCGTTTTACCAATGATGGGAAAGACGTTACAGCGAAGAAGCGCGTCCTGCAGGATGGCAAAGGGAGCAGGGCCTCTGTCGCAGACGTTTCCCAGGAGAAACAGGCTGTCGGAATCTTTCAGGCGGATGGTTTTCAGCATTTCGGTATATTTGTCGAAATAGCCGTGAAGGTCGCTTATTACGTAATTCATATCGATACCTCATAATGCGTTAACGCAAAGATTCATACGCGCCTCTTGAACGAAGCGCGCTTTTCACTACTTATATTTTACCATAGCTTAGGGCGTTAAACAATAGTTTTTTTGAATTTTCATTGCATTTTTGAGTGAGATGTGATAAAATGATAGCAACCTTTTCAAAAAAGTCTTTCCGGGGAAGGCGATACTTCTGCATGAGAACAAGAGAGAATACATGAAACGTAAACTACTGATCCCGCTTCTTGCGGGTGTTATGCTCCTCGTTGCCGTCGCCTGCGGGAATGGCAGTGGGGATTCGAACGCGACGGTCGGCGGGTCTACGCTCGATACCGCGACGGTTTCGACTTCGTTTGACACGGTCTGCAGTGAAGCCACAACGCCGAAGGACGACGAAACGAGTATGGCGACCGACGGCACGACGGGGCGTGTTGCCGAAGCAGAAACGGCCCGCACGACGGAAGAGGATACGACCTACGAGCCGATCGACTACGATCTTACCCCAATCGAAGGGGTAAAGGGAGAGACACTGCGTATACGCTGGAATCCCTACCTCTATTCACCGACGATTGCCGATGAAGCGATCAAAAACGGTATGGACAAAATGGTGTTTGCCCTCCTCAACCGCCGCGTAACGGTGCAGTTTGACTCGTCTTCTGTCATGCACCAAGTCCTGGACAATCTTTTTTATGAATTCCCCCCATCTGCGCTTGCCGAATACGAGGCCTCTGACGAGACGCTGACTGTGTCGATCTTTTACCGCTTGGAACGTGAGCGTCACCTTCAAGCGCTCGAAGAGTTTGGGCAAGCGGTCGAAAACGCCGTTGCTTCACAGCTTTTGTTCGGTGACGGTGACGCCGAAAAGGCGATCCTGCTTTACCATTTCGTCGCCACGAGCGTCAGCTATTGGCAGACCGATTACGAAAGCTGGCAGACGAACGCGTATTACGCGCTTGTGGGTGGAAAGGCGATCTGTTACGGCTTTGCCGATTGCTACAACTATCTCCTCAGGCAGGTGGGTGTGGAGGCGCATCTCGTCAAAAGCTACCGTCCTTCCGACAGAGCTGACCACGGTTGGTCACTCGTGAAGATCGACGGACAGTATTATCACTGCGATCCGACCTGGGAGTCAAGCGCCTATGGCGGCAACGGCTTTGTCTATTTCGGCTATACCGATGATAAGCGCGACAACTCGATCTCCCTGCAGGACGCCAAGGTGGGCTACGGCGGCCTTGAAGCGCCGCTGTCTCTTGAGGCGACGAGTAAACGCTTTCAGATACTTAACGGTGATAAGATCCGCGGCAATTCATGGACGCTTGACCGCGAAAAAAAGCAGATCGTCGTTTCGGCGATCCAGCAATATTCCTATGCGGCAGACTGACCGCATGAAAGAGGTATGATGATGAAAGAAGTAATTCTCTGTAAATACGGCGAGGTAGTCCTCAAGGGACTCAACAAATCTTATTTTGAATCCGCCATGATGAATGCCGTGAAAAGGCGTCTTGTCGGGCTTGGCAACTGTGAACTGCATCACGGTCAGTCGGTGCTGTACGTTGAGCCCTCTGACGATGACTTTCTGTTCGACGAGGCGCTTCGCCGGCTGAAAACCGTGTTCGGCTTTGTTAACGTCATTCGCGCAGCCTCCTGCGAGAAGGAGCTTGACGCGATCCTCGCGACGGCAAGAGCTTATCTGCCTGATTTTCTGCGAAACGTGAAAAGCTTCAAGGTCACGGGCAAGCGTGCCGACAAGCGGTTTCCCCTGACCTCCCCCGAGCTTTCGGGCGAGGTTGGCTGGGCGATCCTTGAAGAGATGCCGGGGATCAAGGTCGATCTCGCAAGTCCTGAAAAGCTCGTACATGTGGAGATCCGCGAGAATGCGGCGTTTTTACATGCAGACGATACGCGCGGCGCGGGCGGCATTCCCTCCGGCACGAGCGGCAGAGCGCTTTTGCTCCTCTCGGGCGGTATCGACAGCCCCG
>CAZYFC010000054.1:0-9054 GCA_964646715.1 uncultured Lachnospiraceae bacterium | reverse complement strand
CAATAATTTCTGTACCATCGATATGTCCAAGCTCTATATCGATATCACCAAGGATCGCGTTTATGTTGAGAAAAGGGATTCCTTTGCAAGAAGAAGCGCACAGAGCGCGCTCTATCTTATCCTCTCGGCTTTGACGAGAATCATCGCGCCCATCCTCTCTTACACCGCGAACGAGATCTGGAAGATCATGCCTCATGCAAAGGACGAGGACGCAAGGCACGTTCTCCTGAACTCTATGCCCAAAGAGGAAGAGGCATACGCGTTCCCTGCACTTGAAGAGAGCTACAACAAGCTTTTCGCGCTTCGTGACGATATCATGAAGGCGCTTGAAATTGCCCGTGCCGAAAAGAAGATCGGTAAATCGCTTGATGCGAAGGTCACGGTCTATGCCGAGGGCGAGAACAAAGCGCTTCTCGATTCCTTTGCCGACGAGCTTGCAACCGTTTGCATCGTATCCGCTGCCTGTGTTTCGAGCGATACGCCTGCCGAGGGCGCATATAAGGGCGAGAGCGGAGCGATCGCCGTTCTGGTCGAAAACGCCGACGGCGAGAAGTGTGACCGCTGCTGGATGTTTACCACCGATATCGTCGAAGACGGCGAGGGCAGGATCTGCCGTCGTTGCAAGAAGAATATTTAAATGAATCTTATCATCTATTTTTTGATAGCCGCTTTCACAGTCTTCGCTGATCTCTTCACCAAGTTTCTGGTGAAGAAGAGCGAAGTCCTGATGAACGGCGGCGTGATAGAGGTCATCCCCGGTGCTTTCCGTTTTCACTACGTTGAAAACGAGGGCGCTGCAATGGGTAGCTTTGCGGGTAACCGTTGGGTTTTCATGATCTTTTCGACGGTTGCGATTTTTGCTATTATTATCTATCTCGTCAGGCAGTATAAAAAGATCGGTCTTTTACAGGGTGTTTCGCTTTCGCTCATTATGGGTGGCGGCATCGGCAATATGTACGAGCGTCTTTTTAACCAAAACGCCGCAGGCAAGTACGTTGTGACTGATTTTCTCGATTTCTATCTCTTCGATTTCTGGAAATGGGTCTTTAATATTGCCGATGTGGCGGTTTGTGTAGGTGCGGGTCTGATGCTTCTCTATCTCATTCTCGACCTTGTGCATGAATACCGTGCAGGAAAGCACCCTGAGCTTTATGATGAGCTTGTGGCGCTTGATGCTATCGTTCCCGACGAAGAGTCGCTTGAAGACCTCATGGCACTTGACGGCGCGACTGAGATCCCCGAGTCACCGTTTATACGGACGGTCGGAAATGATCTGCCGCTTGAAGAGACTGAAGAGGATGGGGATGAATGCCTCGACGAGACGCTTGACGACCTTCACGATCTTGCTTTTCTTGACGGGGCAGTTCCTCAGGAGGAGGACTCGTTTACTGTTGAAGATCCTGAGGATGCCGATTTCTACGGCGAGACCGAGGATTTCTTTACCGAAGACCGTCCCTCGGACAAGGACTATTTATAAGTCAACAATCATACAAGCTGAGGTTCGTTATGTTACACATACCGACTTCCGAGGATATCGGAAAACGAATCGACAAATTTGTGGCGGAGCGTGAGGATCTCACTCGCTCCGCCATTCAAAAATACATCGAAAACGGCAGTATCACCGTGAGCGGTAAGACTGTCTCGAAGAGCTATGCGCTGAGAGAAGGGGATGCGGTGGAGATCGCGATTCCCGATCCGGTCGATCTTGCCGTGGAGGCAGAGGATATTCCTCTTGGGATCGTTTACGAGGACGCTGACCTTCTCGTGGTGAACAAGCCGAAGGGCATGGTGGTGCATCCTGCACCGGGTAATTATACGGGGACACTCGTCAATGCCCTTCTGTATCATTGCAAGGGATCGCTTTCGGGTATCAACGGTGTGATCCGTCCCGGCATCGTGCACCGTATTGACAAGGATACCTCGGGGCTTCTCATCGTGGCAAAAAACGATTTTGCTCACAATTCCCTTGCAGAGCAGATCAAGCTCCATTCCTTTGAGCGCTGTTACGAAGCCATTGCCGTGGGAGGCTTTCGTGAGGACGAGGGGACGGTCGATCTGCCGATCGCACGTCATCCCGTGGACAGAAAGAAAATGGCGGTGGTGAAGGGCGGCAGGGAAGCGGTGACGCATTTTTGCGTGCTGGAGCGCTATCAGGGCTACACCTATCTGCGCCTCCGTCTGGAGACGGGGCGCACCCACCAGATCCGCGTGCATATGAGCCACACGGGGCATCCCCTTTTTGGTGACACCGTTTACGGCGGCGGTCACACGAAGTTCGAGGAGCAGAACGCCAAGCTGGTGGCGGGGCAGTGCCTTCACGCCCGGAGTGTTGGCTTTGTACACCCGAGAAGCGGTGAAGAGCTGCATTTTGAAAGCGAGCTGCCCGATTACTTCAAGGCGATCCTTGAAAAAGTGAAGGATAGCAGGATATAATATCTATTGAAGGATTTTTTATGAGACTCTTTGATACGCATACCCATTACGACGACGGTAAATTTGACGAGTTGTCCCGCTTTGAACTGATCGAAGCGCTCCTTACCCACGAGGTGGACTATATTCTCGGCGCAGCCGTCAACAGTGATACCTCGCGCTTTACCGTCGAAACGGCGGCACGGTTTCCCAATTACTATGCGGCGGTGGGTATTCATCCCCAGAACTGCGGCGAGTATACCGACATTGACGCGGCGCTCTATGAGATCGAAGCGCTTGCTAAAGAACCGAAGGTGAAAGCCATCGGTGAGATCGGCTATGATTTCTATTGGGAGGACAATCCATCGCCCGAGGTACAGAAAGCATACTTTGACGGGCAGATGGACATTGCGCGGAAGCTGTCGCTTCCCGTGATCATTCACGACAGAGAAGCTCACGGGGCAACTGTGGATATGATCCTTGCCTATCCCGAGGTGGTGGGTGTTCTTCACTCCTATTCGGGTAGCGCGGAGATGGCAAAGGAGCTTTTGAAGAGAGGCTGGTATATCTCCTTTTCGGGTGTGATCACCTACAAAAATGCCACCCGTCTTGCTGAGGTCGTGCCGACAATTCCCGCTGACAGAATTCTTGTGGAGACCGACTGCCCCTATCTTTCTCCCGTGCCTATGCGCGGCAAGACCAATCACTCAGGCTACCTGAAATATACCGCAGCGAGAGCTGCCGAGCTTCGCGGCGAGGACTACGAAGCCTTTGTCAACCAAACGACCGAAAACGCCAAGAGGCTGTTCGGTATCGATTGATCCTTACTCTGACGGCTACAGATCGGATGATGATTATGAAAAAGATCAAGATTTTTTTGGCGTCCTCGATCGAGGATTTGAGAGAAGACCGCGTGCAGATAGGGGATTATTTCCGTCAGCTTAATGAGATCTATCTCGACAGCGGTGTGCATTTTTCGCTTATCAAATGCGAGGACTATGACAATTCCATCGTCAGCGGCGGTAAGCAGACCGCCTATGACCGTGAGATTCGTGAAAGTGAGCTTTGCTTCTTTCTGTTCTTTCGAAAGGTAGGCGATTACACCCGTCACGAGTTTGACGTGGCACTTGAAGCCTTTCGTCGGTCGGATAAGCCTAAGATCGTAACCTACATCAAATACGTCACGAGTATCAGGCAGGCGGAGGCTGACGTCTCGGCCTTTATGCGCATGCTTGACGGTGAATTGCATCATTATTATAACACCTACGATCACATCGATACCCTGAAGCTCGGTATTCTGATGCAGATCAAGCTGTTGGGACTTGACGCTTCGGAGATGTCGCTTTCCGACGGAAGCCTTCGACTGAATGGAACACCTCTGCTTTCGAGTAAGAACGTGCCGATCTTTCGCGGTAACGGCACGCTCACGCAGCTGACCGAGGAAAAGCGTCAACGTCAGACAGCTCTCAACGAGGCAAGACTTGCGTATCTCGGCGATCCCACCGAGGAAAACGAGGCGTGCTTCTTCGAGGCAAGCGCCGCGCTGAACGCCGTTTCCAAAAAGCTGACGGGCGTTGAAAAGGAAGCGCTTTCCTTTGCCTCAACGGTTGCTGAAATGACGAGCGAGGGAAGAGTACTGACCTACCGTCAGAGAGACGCGCTCAAGTATTTTAACGAGGGTGATTACGACCGCGCACAGGCTATCCTTGAGGATGAAGAACGCGAAAACGAGCTTGAACGCGCACAGAACCGCGCTGCGTCCGGCGTTAATGAGATCAAGGGCTACGTTGAAGAGGAGCTTCTCTGGATCAAGGCTGAATTTACACGCGGTATCACCGTCGTTAACACTGACAGGGTGGTTGCCCGTTATGAAAAGATCAAACAGCTTTCCGAGCAGTACCAGCTTGAAAAAGGCTTCTGGTTTGGCTATATTGAGCTGCTTCGCGGTCTTAATCGCCATTATGACGCACTTGCTCTGGCAAAAAAACTGATGTGGTATTACGAGATGCCGGGTCAAGACTGCCCTTTGGCAGATAAGGCCAAGCTGCTCGTTGCAACAGGGCTTTTGCAGAACACGCTTCAGCAATACGACGAGGCGGAGAAGAGCTATCTTGCATCGCGTGAGATGTATAACAGCCTTTGCGAAAACAGGCCTGAGCTGTATCAATCTGCTCTTGCAGTTCTGAATTCCAATCTCGGCTTTTTGTACACGGGTCTTGTGCGCTACAAGGAAGCGGAGCAGGCATATCGCGAGGCGATCGAACGATCTGCCTCTCTGTACGAGGGCAATCCCAAGACTTACTGGTTGCCCTACGCGACCTTTCACAGCAATCTCGGTATGCTGTATATGAATCAGCACCGCTTGGATGAGGCGGAAAGCGTCCTTCTTTTCGCTATTGAGTTGACCAAAGGGTCAATGCTTGACGAGGAAGCTACGCTTCCTCTGCTGTCGAATATCTATGGCAATCTTGCGAATTGCTACAATTTCCGGGAGCGCTTTGATGATGCCGAGCGTTTGCATCTCTGCGCCGTGGAGAGCAACGTAATTCTCAGCGAAAAGAATCCTGAAGCGTATGAGCCTGCTCTTGCTACGAGCTATAATAATCTCGGCTTTTTTTACAGCTCTATCGGCAAGTTCGAGGAGGCTTTACTGACGCTTGACCGCGCCGATAAGATCCAGCGAGCACTCTGTAGGAAGGTACCGAATGCGTTCGATCAGATGCACGCCACGATCCTCAGCAACCGCGGTCTTGCGTACTTCAAGACCGAAGCGTATGAGGAGGCGGGGCGCGATTATACCGAGGCTTTGGAGATTCTTGACAGACTGTCCGAAACGCAGCCTGAAGCCAACGAACCGCTTATGCTTACGCTGTACATGAATCTGTCGGCGCTCCATACAGACACCGAGCGTTACGAGGAGGCAGAGTGTTATCTGGAAAAGCAAAGGGCTCTTATTGAGAAATTGCTTCCCAAAAATCCTATGCACTACCTTCAGATGCTCTTTTTCACTTTCCAATCGCGCATTCTGCTTTCTGCTGCTGAAGAGAAGTATGACGAGGCAGAGGCGTACTGTCGGGAGGCTCTGACGCTTTTCGGAACGATGGATCAGAACCTCGGCGGTCTATGTAAGGACTATCTCGACGCGCTTGAGATTTTGCAGGACCTTATTGAGTCTTTTTCTTATGACGACGAGGATCCCGATTAGGAGGAGCTTTGTCTTGAAGAAGCGAGTCGGGATGACTGACGAAAAAAGAAATCGCGTGTCGGCTTTTTCCGCCGGCACGCGATTTCTTTTTTACGGTTTAATAAAGACAAAGGGTATAGATGCAAAGAGACCGACGAAATATCCGTCGGTCTTGCGCGTGCTATTCAGCGGTCGTTCAATTACATTGCGTTGAGCATAGTAGTGAAACGGCTCTTCTTTCTTGCTGCATTATTCGCGTGAATAATACCTTTGGCAGCAGCCTGGTCAGTCTTCTTAACGACCAGAGCGTACAGTGCGGTAGCAGCTTCCTTATCGCCGCCTGCTACAGTAGACTCATACTTCTTAATGAGAGTCTTGAATGCAGACTTAAACATTCTGTTTCTCAGATTCTTCGTCTTGGAAGTAATAACTCTCTTCTTGGCGGAATCAAGCTTAACCTTCTTTTCGTTTGCCAAATTGTCCACCTCCTTGTTTTAGGCTCTTATTTTCATACTCATTTATAATAGCATGTTTGCTTTCAAAAAGCAAGTCCTTTTTGAGAAATTTTTAAAAAAATTTCAAAAAAAGTCTTGACAATGTTTTTTTTGTGTGTTATAGTAATGTACACTTAAAATCGGATAGAATGCCACTTTAGTGCTTGGAGAAATTTTCCACCCTGTTTCAGAAGGGTCGGCTAAGGCGTTTCTGACCTGCGTTCAAGCGGCTTTCGACGAAGTCCGAGGAAAATATTCAAAGCAGGAAGGTCATATTCCGAATCAAGCTGTTCGACGTTTGCGTTCTTTACGGTCTTCTCTTCAAGATCGGCTGTAACCAGCATGCCGTGAGAGGGATAAATTGTAAATTATTTGTGAACGATCCGAGGCTCTTTTGGGGTATGGTCTATTTATTTGCTGAAAATGGAGGATTGAACATGGCAAAATTATCGGTCAAGCCGGTGATGCTCGGCACTTCAAAGCGCATGAGCTTTGCCAAGATCGAGGAAGCGGTCGGCGTTCCCAACCTGCTCGACGTACAGAAAAAATCGTACAGATGGTTCATCGAGGAAGGTCTTCGCGAGGTCCTTACCGACGTTTCTCCCATCGTTGACTATTCCGGCAACCTGTTCATCGAGTTCGTGGATTACAGCATCGATGAAAAAGCGCCCAAGTATCCCGAAGAGGAGTGCAAAGAGCGTGACGTCAATTACGCAGCGCCTTTGAGAGTGACCGTGCGTCTTTACAACAAGGAGACTCAGGAGGTCAAGGAAAAAGAGATCTTCATGGGCGATTTTCCCTTGATGACCGACAACGGCACCTTTATCATCAACGGTGCAGAGCGCGTTGTCGTTTCGCAGATCGTGCGTTCTCCCGGTATGTATTACGACAGCGCGATCGACAAATCGGGCAAGAAGGTCTATATGGCCACCGTCATCCCTTATCGCGGTGCATGGCTTGAATACGAGACCGATGCCAACGACGTGTTTTTCGTCCGTATCGATAAAAACAGAAAGATTCCCGTTACCGTTCTCGTTCGCGCCCTGAGTGACGCGACCGGCTCGGATGCCGAGATCTACGAGCTTTTCGGTGAAGACACCAAGGTCAAGGCGACCGTTGAAAAGGACGGCATGAGCGCCGAGGCGCTCAAGAACGGCTCGACTGCAAGAGACGAAGCACTCAAGGAGATCTACAGAAAGCTCCGCCCCGGCGAGCCTCCTCTTGTGGATTCCGCTGAAACGCTCGTTAACAATCTTTTCTTTGATCCTAAGAGATACGATCTTGCCAACGTAGGCCGCTATAAATTCAATAAGAAGATGTCGATCGCCTCCCGTATTGCGGGCTTGACGCTTGCACGTCCTGTTGCCAGCGCCGTTACCGGTGAGATCCTTGCGATGGACGGCGAGGTCGTCAACGCAGCTCTTGCTGCCATCATCGAGTCGAACGGCGTGAACGAGGCTTACGTTCTTGACGAGCACGGTGAGGAGATCAAGGTTATTTCGAACGGCACCGTCCCCGCAGAAGCCCTTCTTGGCTATGATCTCAAGGAAATCGGCATTAAGGAAAAGGTCGTCAAGAGCGTTCTTGAGGAGATCATTGAAGCAACTGCCGGTGACAAGGAAGCCCTTCTCAAGGCTTGCCGCGATCGCGTAGCCGAGCTTACGCCCAAGCATATCACGAAGGCGGATATCCTTGCGTCGATCAACTATCTTATTACGCTTTCCCACGGTATCGGTACGATTGACGATATCGACCATCTCGGCAACCGCCGTCTGCGCTCTGTCGGTGAGCTTCTGCAGAATCAGCTCCGCATCGGCTTCTCCAGAATGGATAAGATCGTCAAGGAGAGAATGACTATTCAGGATACCGATTCGGTTACGCCGGAGGCTCTGATCAATATCAGACCTATCGTGACCGCGATCCGTGACTTCTTCGGTTCTTCGCCCCTTTCTCAGTTCATGGATCAGAACAATCCCCTTGCAGAGCTGACGCACAAGCGCCGTCTTTCCGCACTCGGTCCCGGCGGTCTTTCGCGTGACCGTGCATCCTTTGACGTGCGTGACGTACACTATACGCACTACGGCAGAATGTGTCCTATCGAGACACCTGAAGGCCCGAACATCGGTCTTATCTCCTACCTTGCTACACACGCTAAGATCAACGAGTACGGCTTCATTGAAGCGCCCTACCGTAAGATCGATAAGGAAACCGGTCGCGTTTCCGACACCATTGAATACATGACCGCCGATATGGAGGATAACTTCATCATCGCCCAGGCAAACGAGCCTCTTGACGAGAACAAGTGCTTCGTTAACAAGAAGGTCACAGCCCGCCACCGCGCCGACATTATCGAGGTGGAGGCGATGGAGGCTGACTACATGGACGTCTCGCCCAAGATGGTTATGTCGGTTGCTACCTCCCACATTCCTTTCCTTGAAAACGACGACAACTCGCGTGCACTCATGGGCGCAAACATGCAGAAGCAGGCCGTGCCTCTTCTCACCTGTGACAGCCCGATCGTCGGTACGGGTATGGAATACAGAGCTGCCGTTGACTCGGGTGTCGTGGTCGTTTGCCGTGAATCGGGTGTTGCCGAAAGAGTCACCGCTGACGAGATCGTGATCCGCACCGATAGCGGCAGAAAAGACGAATACCGTCTTACTAAATTCAAGAGAACCAACCAGGGCACTTGTATTAACCAGCGTCCTATTATCAACGAGGGTGAGTATATTGATGCAGGTCGCGTGATTGCCGACGGCCCTGCCACCGAGGGCGGCGAGATCGCGCTCGGTAAGAACGCGCTTATCGGCTTCATGACCTGGGAAGGCTATAACTATGAGGACGCCGTTCTTCTGAACGAACGACTCGTGCGTGACGATATGTATACTTCGATCCATATCGAGGAATACTCTCACGAAGCAAGAGACACCAAGCTCGGTCCGGAAGAGATCACCCGCGAGATCCCCA
>CAZYFC010000053.1:0-9089 GCA_964646715.1 uncultured Lachnospiraceae bacterium | reverse complement strand
GTCTGCGCCTTGCCTCGCTCAATACCCCTTCCACACTCGGCTCTTCCCTCTCGGTGGTCGCCGGTCTCATTCTCGGCGATTTCGCTGTCGAGGTCGGCTGGTTTATCCCCGAGGTCATACTCTATATGGCGTTCGTTGCGATCTCCAATTTCTCACAGCCCTCCTTTGAGCTTGGCTACGCCTTCAAATTCATGCGAATCATGCTTCTCGTCATGGTCGGCTTCTTCGGGATCGTCGGCTTTATCCTCGGCACGCTTCTTATGCTTCTGATCGTTGCCTCCAACAAATCGCTCGACGGAAGCAGAAGCTATCTCTACCCCTTGATCCCCTTTAACGGCCGCGCCCTTCTGCGACATCTCTTCAGATTCAAGCTGAAGCCGAGAAAATGAAGGGGCAGGAATGACGTTTTTTGGACAACTGCTCAGACAAAAGGCAAGTGATGTCGGCTTCGCCTTGTGAGGCAGCCTGCGGCAATGATGTTATCACCCTATGTGCTGTGAGGCATTTTGCATGTGTCAGCGGATCCTTTTCTTTGTCACAAAGAAGAAAACAAGTGCGCCGCCGAGGGCAACTGCAGCAGCCGCTACGATGCCGATGATAAGGCCGATGGGCGGGGCGTTTTTATCGGCAGGATCGTCGCCGCCGAGGTCGCCTGTGTTCGGGGTATCACCGGTGTCCGGCGTATCGCCCGTGTCGGGCGTCTCGTCGGTATCAGGCGTCTCAGAGCCACCTGACTCGCCGCCCTCCGAGACAAGCTCGGTACCGTAGACGGGCTTTGTAGAGGCTTCTCCCGCATCGCCGTCACTCGAAAGAGCGAGGAACTCCACCTCGGCTACCTGCACGGTACTGCCGCCAAGGAAGGTCAGGCGGTAATACGCGTAATTGCCGAAATGCTCGTCAGCGATCTCGTAAGCACGGGTGTACTTCGCCCATTCATAGGTAAGCGCCTCGCGCTCGTCAAGCGTCACCCAGCTCACGCCGTCGATCGATGCCTCCAGCTTAAGACCGTCAGGCGCCTGACTTTTGTTTGTACCGGAGGTAACGGTATAGAGAAGAAGACGCGAATTTTTGGCAAAAAGGGTAATGCTGTCGCCGCTGCTCAGCGCGACGGCGGTGTCGCTGTCGTTATCGAAGAGCTTTTCGGGATTATTGATCGAACCTGTGAAAAGCGTATTGACCTTGGCGTTTTCGGTAAGCTCACCGCTGCTGACCTTGATCGAAGCGGCAAGAAGGTCGGTGGCGGGATTCGGCTTATCACTGCCGACAGTCAGTGAGGTGGGTGCGGATTCTGTGCCCCAGTCGGAGGGCTCGCTGCCCATCTCAAAGACGAGTGTTGCGCCCTCTGCGATGACTGAATGATCGATAAACGCGTCGTTATGCACCTTTCCGTTGACGGTCAGCGACTGCACGTAGACGTTTTCGGAGGAATTGTTGTTGGCGATGATCACAAGATCGTTGCCGTTATCCATATGGACGGTCATCTTTTCAAAGAGAGGCGAGCCGATGACGTATTCACCGCTACCCATATTCTGAGGATAAAGGCCCATCGCAGAGAGAACGTACCAGGACGACATTTCGCCGTTGTCCTCGTCCCCGATGTAGCCCTGACCGATCTCGGAGCCGACATAGCATTTCGCAAGCACCTCACGGACGATCTCCTGCGTGCGGTAGGGAGCGCCCGCGTAGACGAAGAGATAGGGGATAGCGTGTGCAGGCTGGTTGGAATGGGAGTAAAGACCCATTCGCACCTCGCGCGCCTCAACCATTTCGTGGATCGAGCCGCCCTCGACCTTGACCGAGGCAGAATATGTATCCGCAAAATAGAGGTTCAGCTTTCTGAGCAGTACACTCTTGCTGCCGAACAGGTTGGCAAGACCGTTGCCGTCGTAGACGGGTGCGAAGACCATCGTGTAGCCGTTCGTCTCAGAATAATCGCCCCACCAGCCGTAACCGTCGTAGCTCGTATTCGTCCACGCGCCATCCGCGTTCTTGCCGATGAAGAAGCCCAGACCGCGATGATACATATTGACGTAATTCAGCGCGCGGTTATAGTAGTAGGTCGCTTCGTCCCCATAGCCAAGTGCCTGCGACATCACGCCGATGCAGTAATCGGAGATATAGTCCTCCAGCGTCCAGGAGAGACCGTACTGCGTCGCGTTGGAGACGTAGCCGGTAAAGACTGCCGTGTCGTTCTCTGCTCTGCCTCCGTTCGTGACCGAGCTTGAGACTGTGGCAGCGTTCTTGATCATCGATTCGTACGCCGTTTCGTAGTCAAACTCAATGCCCTTGATATACGCGTCGGCAAAAATGATGTCCGAGCTCGTGCCGAGCATCGAATCGGTACCGCCCGGTGCTACCCAGCGCGGGATCCAGCCGTTGTCGTTATAGTGCTGAATGATGCCGTCAAGCAGCTCACCGTCCTTTTCCGGCGTGAGAAGCGCGTACGCAGCCCATGCGGTGCGGTAGGTGTCCCAGAAGCCGTTATTGACGTAGAGCTTGCCGCTTGTTTTTCTGTTGGCGCGGTAAGGGCTTGCGTATACCCATTTCGGATCTTCGTTCGTGCCCTCGTTTTCACTGTAGAGGTTGGGATACGCGTACATGCGGTAGAGGCAGGAGTAGAGCGTAACGAGCTGTGCGTGGCTTGCGCCCTCGACCTCGATCATGCCGCAGATATCGTCCCACGCCTTTTGTGCCTTGGCGAAGATCGAGTCGAAGGTCTCACCGTCGGGGATCTCGAGCTCAAGGTTATGTGTCGCCTGCGACGCGCTGATAAAAGAGGTGGCAAACTTCATCGTGACCTCAGTCGTCCCCTTGGGAAAGGTCGCGATGCCGCCGTTGCCGTTGGATCTGTAGGCAGTGGGCGCGATACTGAATTCGCCCGCGACACGCATAACGGCAGAGCCCCGTTCGGTATGATTGCTCGTCGCCGTGAAGCTGCCGTCATCCCCGAAGGAGACTGAGCCGCTTGAACGGACACAGTCGAAGACGATATTGACGTTATCGGCATCCTCGGGGAACGTAAAGCGAACGTACACGCCGTGTGTCGTGGGTGTCATTTCAACCTGAACCCCGGACGCCTTGCTGTCTTCATCAAAGGTCACGCTGTAATAATGTGCCTTCGCGACCTCGTTTTCGTGGCTGAAGGATGCTGCGATGTTGGCTGTCTTGAAGGTGTTATAGGTCATACCCGACACACCTGAGGCGTTCAGCGAGGTGTTTGCCATAAACTGCCAGGTGCCGTAGTCACCCGTCCAGGTAGAGGGGACGTGCGAGACACTGAAATGGGTGATCTCATTTAAGAAATAGGAGTAATGCGTATTAGATCCGGAATTGGTGACGGGCGTGAAGAAGTTGAAGCCGTTGGGCATCGTGATAAAGGGCGTGGTCAGACCGCGCGAGAAGGACGTGGTATTATTCGTGCCGCGCAGGGTGCTGATATAATCCGACAAATGCTCATAAACGGCATCCGCCTTGTTTTCGATCACAAGATCGTCGAAATAGGCGACAAACTTATTGAGCTTATTGGTACTGTCCTTGTGGTAATAGACAAGGATGCTGTCGATCGTCTTGCCCTCGGCAACGTCACCGACATTCGTTTCGATATAGTTCCACTGGCTTGAATAGAGTGCCTCTGACGCGCCCTTTTCCTGCGGTGTCATGCCGAAGCCGTTCTGGTCAACTGCCCCGAGCGAGGAGAGGTAAGTACCGTCGGTGAACTTCAGATCGACCGTAAGATACATCGAGGTATAGTCGTAATCGTAACCGTACTCGATGGAAGCAAAGTGTACGTAGCTCAGCTTGGTGTTAGCGGTGACCTTGATGTCAAGACCCGCATAAATGACGTTTCTCGCATAGCTTTCGGTCTTGACGAGCTGCTCGGCAGAAGCGGCAAGTGCCTTCGAGCCATCGTAAGCACCTGTTGCCGTATAGGAGGAGGTCGGGCCGCCGGAGATCTCGGTGGTAAAGGGATTGTCACTTTCCGATGACGCAGACTTTTCACCCGTTCCGAGACGCAGGTCGGCAAGCTGTGTCATAGACGCACCGTTATTCGCCGTGATCTCAAGCTTATAGTACTGATACGCCGTCGTGTTGTTGGAAAGGGTGTAGGTCTTCATCTGTTGACGGGAGGAGAAGCTCTCGTTTGCGCGACTGTCGATGGCGGTATACACCGTGCCGTCAGTCGAGCCGTAAAGCGTCCAGGCTTTGGGGTCTCGTCCCGATTCGTCGTTAGCGGACGTGATCGCATACACGCCGAGTATCTTCGCTTCGGACAGTCGGAAGGACACCCACACGGGATTCGAGGCAGAGGGCGTCTTTTCGGTCAGAAATTTCGTGGCGGAGGACGTATCAAAGAGCATTCTCTTTCCCTCTTCCGACTTAAAGTCGTCCGAGCCCTGAACCGACGAGAGAATGACTGCGTCGGTAAATTCACCGTCAATGGCGGCGGTGAGCTTGAGACTTGCAAGTCCCTCGCAGTAGCCGTTATCCGATTCGGACACTTTGATTGCAGGATCCCCCGATTCAAAGGAAGAGGCAAAAAGGACTTCATCCTTGACGGCAGTATCCGACGCAAAGCTGAAAAGCTGAAGCGGCAGCATGCCGACGAAGAGAGCCGTCACGAGAAGAACGGCAGTCAATTGACGTAGTGGTTTCATAATGTACCTCCGATAGATCGTTTCTTATAGGGCGTATAGCGACTGACGCCGCAAATGCGCGAATTCGTCAAAAAGAAGTCGAAGTATTGATTTATTGTAACACATTTTGCACAAACATGCAATACGTAAATCCTGCTTTTTCTTTGTCCTGCTTGCGGTAAAAAGCGCAGGAAGCCTAAGCGCGCGGCATACAGGACGGTCTTGAGGCTCAGCAGGAAGGCAACGCCCGCCGACAGAAAAAGGACGAAGAATTGTTGATATTCCTCGTCCTTTTTTGACAGGCACTGACCTGACCGGATTTACACCCGCCGCTGTACCGTCGGGCGGCGGTAAGACTCCCTTGTATAGAGGGCGCTTTTGGTGAGTGCGAACTTTTTGCATAGCAACCAAACAAAAAGCCACTGCAGTCTTTGGTTAAGAGATACGAAGCCCTCTGCTTTTGTAGGCACAAATGCATTTCGGGCATCGTGTTTCGCTGACGCGAATGCTTCATTCGGTTAATCCACACCGCGAACACCAACGAAGGGGAGCTTCTCTCGCGCAATGGCGGCAAACGCCTCCATCTCGGCGCGTGAAAAGGGGGCGAGTCCCTCGCCGTCCACAAGATCGCCCGAATCGACGAAATTCTGTAAGTAATAGCGCTTAGCCCCTTCAATCAGGGTGAGAACACCTCGCAGGGACTCTTCGGTATGAAGGCCCTTCACGAGCGTGGTGCGGAATTCGTAGGGTATGCCCGACTGCATGATCAGCGAAATGCTCTCCTTGATCTTTAAGAGCAGTCCGGGATCCTGCGAGCCGGCCGTTCGGGCATACGCATCAGGCGCATCCTTGATATCCATGGCGATATAATCGGGAAGCCCTTCCTCGATAAGGGCGCGCAGTCGGTCGGGGAATGAGCCGTTGGTGTCAAGCTTCACCGAATAGCCCAGCGCCTTCACGCGGCGGATAAAATCGGCAAGCCCCTTTGAAAGAAGCGCCTCGCCACCCGTGATGACTACGCCCTCCAGGATGTTTTTCCGTTTTTGAAGATAGGCAAAGATCTCCTCTTCGTCGATCACGGGCGTATTTTCTTTCGTGACAAGAGCGGCGTTATGACAAAAGGGACAGCGAAAATTGCAGTCCCTTGTAAAAACGATGCACGCCGTCTTGCCGGGATAATCAAGAAGCGTGAGCTTCTGAAAGCCGGAAACGATCATGTTTTTTGCCTTTCTCGGGCTCAGGCGCCCGAAAGAATCACAACAGGTAGCCGATACTCGACGGATCGCGCGGTGTCTGATAGGACTGATGCATCACCTCGGGACGAACGGACACGTTCACCTCAGGAGGCATGTTCTCGTCCTTTCTCTGCATAAACTGCAGAAAACGGGGGCCGAGAATATCGTTAACAAAGATATACTCCTTCGCCCTCTGGTTCAGCTCACAGACATAGAGGATCGACGTGAGCTGTGACCAGGACATGCGCGTCTTGCCTGTCTCGATCTGTGAAACACGGATGCGGGAGAAGCCGCAAAGATAGCCAAGCTCTGCCTGCGTGCAGTTGAGAAGCTGACGAAGCTTGGGTAGATGCTCTGCCAACGCCTCGCACAATTCATTTTTTTCATATTCAGTCAAAACGACCATATCCGAGATCTCCTCCTGTTTTTACATGTGTTTTATAGGTTCAGTATAGCACCAAACACGGCGAAAATCAACAACGGCGCCCGCCTTCTCATCCGTTTTTGAGCGTTTTTATCACAAAAGCCCCCAGAAGTCGAAAATACGCGGTGAAGCCTCACCCTGTCCGGAATGAGGGGATCAGAAGCCGATCGATTCTTTTGCCTTGACAAAGGCGGCAACACAGCGGTCGATGTCCTCCTTGGAATGGGCAGCAGACATCTGTGTGCGGATACGCGCCTTGCCCTGCGGCACAACGGGGTAGGAGAAGCCCGTGACGTAGATGCCCTCCTGCAGCATAAAGTCGGCAACCTTCGACGCCAGGGGCGCGTCGTAGAGCATCACGGGGATGATGGGATGACCCTCTCCCGCAAGGTCAAAGCCGCGCGAGGACATTTCCTTGCGGAAATAAGCAGCGTTATCCATCACCTTATCGCGAAGCGAGGTGTCTCTTTCGAGAAGCTCGATGACCTTCAGCGTGGCAGCGCACATAGCGGGCGCAAGCGTGTTACTGAAAAGGTAAGGACGGCTTCTCTGACGAAGCAGGGCGATGATCTCTTTTCTGCCCGAGGTAAAGCCGCCCGAGGCGCCGCCCATTGCCTTGCCGAAGGTGCCGGTGATGATATCCACGCGTCCTTCAACGCCGCAGTGCTCGACCGAGCCTCTGCCCGTCTTACCGACAAAGCCTGTCGCGTGGCTGTCGTCCACCATAACGAGCGCGTCGTACTTATCGGCAAGATCGCATACACCCTTCAGGTTGGCGATAATACCGTCCATCGAAAAGACACCGTCGGTGGCAATGACCTTGATACGCGCACCCTCGGCGTCAGCCGCCTTGAGGCAACGCTCGAGATCCTCCATATCGTTATTTTTATAGCGGAAACGCTTCGCCTTCGAAAGGCGCACGCCGTCGATGATCGAGGCGTGGTTGAGTTCGTCGGATATAATGGCGTCCTCCGCCGTCGTGATCGTTTCAAAGAAGCCGCCGTTGGCGTCAAAGCAGGAGGAATAGAGGATGGTGTCCTCGGTACCGAGGAAAGCCGAGAGCTTTTCTTCAAGCGCTTTATGCACCGTCTGTGTGCCGCAAATGAAACGCACCGAGGAAAGACCGTAGCCAAAGCTGTCGTAGCTTGCTTTGGCGGCGGCGATCACTTCGGGATGATTGGCAAGACCAAGATAGTTGTTGGCGCAGAAATTCAGCACGCCCTTCGCCTCGGTGGTATCGATCACGCCTGCCTGTTCGGTAGTGATCACACGTTCGTTTTTCCAAAGCCCCGCCTCGCGGATGCCGTCAAGAATATCGGTAACGACCTGTTTCGTCTTGTTATACATAATGCTACCCCCTTATCAGAGACTCAGTACTATCTTGCCGCTGTTGCCCGAAAGCATCAGCTCAAAGCCCTTTTCGTATTCCTCAAAGGGCAGTCTGTGGGTAATGACCTTGCTGATATCAAGGCCGCTTTGAAGCATGGTGGTCATCTTGTGCCAGGTTTCGAACATCTCTCTTCCGTAGATACCCTTGAGCTTGAGACAGCCGAAGACGATCTTGTTCCAATCAACCACCGTACCGGGATTCTGGATGCCGAGGAGGGCGATCTTGCCGCCGTGTACCATCCCGTCGATCATCGTATTGAGAGCGCGTCCGTTGCCGCTCATTTCAAGACCGATATCAAAGCCCTCTTTCATACCGAGCGCTTCGCGCACCGCCATGAGATCCTCCCTGCCCGTATTGACCGTCACCACGTCGGGGCAGACCTTCTTGGCAAGGTCGAGACGGTAATCGATCAGGTCGGTCAGAACGACGTTTCTGGCGCCGACGTGCTTGCAGATCGCCGCAGCCATGATACCGATCGGGCCCGCACCGGTGATAAGTACGTCTTCACCCACCATGCCGAAGGAAAGGGCGGTGTGGGTGGCGTTACCGTAGGGGTCGAAAATAGCGTAGGTCTCTTCGGGGATCGAGGGATCGCAAAGCCAGAGGTTGGACAGCGGGATCGTGGCGTATTCGGCGAAAATGCCGGGGCGGTTTACGCCAATTCCCTCAGTGTTGGGACAGAGATGGAATCTGCCCGCGCGGCAGTTGCGGCACTTACCGCAAACGACATGGCCTTCGCCCGAGACGAGATCGCCCACCTTGAAGGAGTTGGTTGCACCGTTGATCTCAACGATCTCGCCCACCCATTCGTGGCCGATGATCATCGGGGTTTTAATCGTCTTCTGCGCCCAATCGTTCCATTCATAGATATGTACGTCTGTGCCGCAGATCGCCACCTTGTGGATCTTGACGAGGGCTTCGCCCCGTTTGGGTGTGGGAATGTCAACCATCTTCATCGAAAGACCGCGCTGGGGAAATTCTTTGACCAATGCTTTCATTTTCATAAGATCATCATCCTTTCGGCAGTTAGCCGTATATCGTCATTCGTTTACAAACGAAATAATAAACGTATCGTTGAAGGAAGAGGGCTGTCCGTCCTGCTTGTGAATGGCAAGACCGCGTATGCCGAGATCCTCCTC
This sequence comes from uncultured Lachnospiraceae bacterium, assembly GCA_964646715.1. Taxonomy (GTDB): domain Bacteria; phylum Bacillota; class Clostridia; order Oscillospirales; family CAG-272; genus RGIG1993. The sequence continues at coordinate 267 of CAZYFC010000053.1, read as the reverse complement.
GCGGTTGATCGTCCTGACCGAGTCGGGAAGCATGCGATAAAGCTCCCATTTCATCAAGGTGTCCACGTCGTCGCGAAGCGTCTTGGCTATATGGACATCAAAGGTGTCCTCGGCTATAAAGCTGCCGAGATTGAAACCGATCGCCTCATGCTCAAGCGTCAGAAGATTGCCGCAAAGGCCGAGCGGCTTCATCTCGTCAAGTGCCTCAAGCGTCTCATCAAGATCCCCCTTGTCCTCTCGCCCCTCTGCCCACTTGAGGGCGATCTC
>CAZYFC010000052.1:0-9463 GCA_964646715.1 uncultured Lachnospiraceae bacterium | reverse complement strand
AACGCATCTGACCTCTGCGCGGGATATTGCGATCATGTCAAGAGAATTGATCGTGAAGCATCCCACAGTGTTGAATTACACCACTATATGGCAGGATACGATCCGAAACGGAGCCTTCACTTTAACGAACACCAATAAGTTGGTGCGTTTCTACAGCGGTGCAAACGGCCTTAAAACGGGATATACCGCCAAGTCCGGATACTGTATTTCTGCTACGGCAAAACGTGACGGCATGCAGCTGATCGCCGTTATTATGGGTGCTGACAGTTCGGATAAGCGTAATCAGACTGCCAAGCGCCTCTTTGATTACGGCTTTGCAAATTATTGCTATACGGAGATCGAAGTGACCGACGATCTCTCATATAAGGTCGTTGGTGGCGTGAAAGACGATTCACACGGTGAGACGCTGTCTTTCGGTAAGGTCGTTCCGAAAGAGCAAAAGGGCAACGTTTCTTATGAATGTCAGCTTGAGGAAAAGGTTGCAGCTCCTATCCAAAAGGGCGAGGTGATCGGAAAGGTGGTTTATAGATCAGGCGACACGGTTCTTGGCGAAGCGGTTATCACTGCATCGGAAGATGTTGAAAAAATGACATTTGTGTCTTTTCTGAAACGCGTACTTGCAGCCTATTTCATGTTAACGTAAAAATTGCGAAAAGCCCTTGCGTTTTCAGCGGTTTTGTAGTATTATAATAACAGAAGAGCTTCGCAACCAAGCGATAATTTCGCATGCAGTATGCAACACTAAAAAGAAAGGATTTTCGTAACATGACGCTTAGATTAAATGACAAGTACCTGAAGGATTTTATCACCGCGGCAGATTATGAAGCCATCGCGCCCACTATTGCCAAGGCGCACGAAACGCTCGCCGGTAAAAGCGGCGCGGGAAACGCTTTTCTCGGTTGGACCGAGCTCCCTGACGGCTATGACAGAGAAGAAGTTGCAAGACTTGTTAAGGCTGCCGAAAGGATTCAAAAAAGTTGTGACGTCTTTATCGCTATCGGTATTGGCGGTTCTTACTTGGGCGCGCGTGCCGCAATTGAATTCTGCAAGAGCGCGCGTTATAACGCCCTAAAGAAAGATACGCCCGATATCTATTTTTCGGGTAACGATATTTCCGCATCCAACCTTGCAGAACTCCTTGCGATTTGCGAAGGCAGGGATATCTGTATCAATGTGATATCGAAGTCGGGCACGACGACCGAGCCCGCTATTGCGTTCCGTGTGTTCCGCGAGCTTCTGGAAAAGAAGTATGGCAAAGACGGCGCATCCGAAAGGATCTTTGTGACGACGGATAAAGCCAAAGGAAAGCTCAAAGAGCTTTCCGATACAAACGGTTATGAGACCTTCGTTGTTCCTGACGATGTGGGTGGCAGATTTTCGGTCCTTACACCGGTTGGACTTCTTCCGATTGCCGTTGCAGGAATTGACGTATACGATATGCTGAATGGTGCGCATGCTGCGAAAAAAGCCTACGCTTCTTGCGATATCGCACAAAACGATTGCTATAAATACGTCGCCGCTCGTAACATTCTCCTGTCAAAAGGAAAATCGGTTGAGATCTTTGCCACCTATGAAAGCTCGCTGGCTATGACCGCTGAATGGTGGAAACAGCTTTATGGCGAAAGCGAAGGTAAGGAGAATAAAGGTATTTTCCCCTCGTCTGTGACCTTTACCACCGATCTGCACTCGCTTGGTCAGTTCATCCAAGAGGGAAGTCGCATCATGTTTGAAACGGTGATCGACCTTGTCAACTCTTCCGATGCGATGGTTATTCCTTACGATGAAAGCAACGCCGACGGACTAAACTTCCTTTCGGGTAAGGATCTGCATTATGTTAACCGTACCGCTTTTATGGCAACGGCGATGGCACACGTTGACGGAGGCGTACCGAATATCGTTTTGGAGCTCGAAAAGCGCGGCGCGTTTGAGTTCGGTTATCTCGTTTACTTCTTCGAGCTTGCCTGCGCGATCTCGGGGTATACGCTTGGCGTGAATCCTTTTGATCAGCCCGGTGTTGAAGCCTATAAAAAGAACATGTGTGCGCTTCTCGGTAAGCCCGGTGAGGAGCATGAAAAGCTCCGTGACGCACTTACCAAAAAAATGTAATTTTATTTGGCTATTTTGACTATTGAAAGAGAAAAAGTTTTGTTGTATAATAAAAAAAAGTCCTGAAGGGAGAACTAATACATGGTAAAAATGATCGTTGGACTGAAAGGTTCAGGAAAAACTAAAACGCTCATCAATATGGTGAACACAGCCGCCGAAACAACGAAAGGCGCTGTTGTGTGCATCCAGAAGGGCAGTAATCTCATGCATGAGATCACGCGCAGTGTAAGACTCATCAACGCCGATGATTACGACCTCACCACTGCGAATTCGCTTTACGGCTTTGTTTGCGGCGTTTGCGCCAGCAATTACGATATTACCGATATATTTATTGACGGCACTTACAGAATCTGTGGAAGAGATATGGATATGTTCGCAGAGTTCGTACAGGAAGCAGATAAGTTTATTTCTTCCAACGATGTTAACATCGTGATGACCGTTTCTATCGATCCGAACGAGCTTCCTGAAACACTTAAAAAGTACATTGTTTGATCTTGTCAAACAAAAAAGACTCGGAGTGATCCGAGTCTTTTTATTATGTAAAGCTGTCGTATAGAGTGCGGATCGTCGACTTGAAGTCGCTATCCATAACGCCGATGATAATGTTGATCTCGTCCGAGCCTTGCTCTATCATGCGGATGTTGACACCGATCTTTCCTAGTGTGCCGAAGATCAAGCCTGAAACGCCGGAATTGGATGCCATTCGTCTGCCGACTACGGCAATGAGGCTGACACCGTCGCAGATCTTGATCGTGTCGGGATTGCATTCTTTTTCGATGTCGGCAATAAGGGAATGAAGGCTGTATTCGAGTTCTTTCGTGGCAATGACAAGCGAAAAGCTATCAACGCTGGAAGGAATATGTTCAACTGAAAGACGGTATTTTTCGGTGATCTCAAGCACGCGACGAATAAAAGAGATATCCTCGGTCATGCGCTTCTTGCTAATTGTAATAAGCGTGTAATGCTTCTTTCCCGTTATACCCGTGATGAATCGAGCGCGTTCATCTTCACTTTCGTCGTCAAAGTCCTCCATGATCAATGTACCGGGTGCTGTTGGATCGTTGGTGTTTTTGATATAAAGAGGAATATTGGCAGATCGTACGGGAAACACTGTTTCTTCATGAAGCACTTCTGCACCCATATAAGAAAGCTCGCGCAATTCGTTGAAGGTGATCCTTTCGATTGGCTTTGGGTTTTCGACGATTTTGGGATCTGCCATCAATATGCCTGAAACATCGGTCCAGTTTTCATAGCATTCCACGCCGAGTGCGGCTGATGCGAGTGCGCCAGTTACGTCTGAGCCGCCCCGTGAGAAGACGTGAAGCTGCCCGTCAGGGAGCGTGCCGTAGAAGCCCGGGATAACCATAGTTTCATGCTTGAGCGCGAGTGAGTGAAGTGCGGCGTAGGACTTGTCGTAATCAACTGTGCCGTCGTAGCGGAATGACAACCATTCGGTCGCATCGACGAAATCAAAGCCGAGATAATCAGCCATAAGGCGTGCGTTCATGTACTCGCCACGGGAGACGATATCGTCAACGGTTGACTTTCGTGTCATGCCCTCGCGTACTGCTTTAAGCATCTCGTCCACGTCGAAAGACAGATTGCAGGTCGTCGCTATCTCGCGATAACGACCGGCAATATTATCCCACACTTCGTCATATCCGACCTTATAGCGTATATGGGCGTGGCAGATATAGAGAAGGTCAGTGACCTTATTATCAGTGGAAAAGCGTTTACCGGGTGCAGATACTACCACGATCTTGCGCGATGAATCATTTGTAACGATCTCCTTGACTTTTCTGAATGACTCTCCGCTCGCAAGAGAAGAGCCGCCGAATTTAACGAGTTTCATGCTTTGATATCTCCTTTGTATGTGATGAACGAAATGCTGTGGGACGGAAACCGAAGATTATTTGATTTTCTTTCTTTTAAAAAAGTCTTGCATTTCGCGGTCTGATGGTGTAAAATATCAACTATACCGCCTAGTTTATCACACAAACCGAAAAAAATCAAGATGGGGGCTAAAAATAATGGAATTTTTCAGCACGAGAGACCGCACTATACGGCGCACGCCATCACAGGCTATCGTTGAAGGAATTGCTCCTGATAAAGGTCTGTATCTGCCCGATTGTTTTCCTGCTTTTCCCATGGAAAAACTCTCCTTAATGAGTTCTGCAGATATTTCCGTGGAGGTGCTCTCGCTTTTTTTTGATGACTTCACAAAAGAGGAACTGTATACGCTTGTTCATACTGCCTATGACGAAAGCTTTGAAAATGGCGAGATAGCGCCCCTCAAGGCCGTAGGCGATGCGTATTGCATAGAGCTTTGGCACGGTCCTACCTGCGCCTTTAAGGACGTTGCACTGCAGCTCTTGCCGTATCTTCTCACCACGGCTGCAAAAAAAAGCGGCGTAAAGGAGGATATTTGTGTTCTGACCGCTACCAGCGGTGACACCGGGAGCGCGGCACTTGCGGGCTTTTCCGGGGTTGAGGGTACCCGTATCGCCGTTTTTTATCCAGACGGTGGTGTCAGCCCGATGCAAAAGCGGCAGATGGTGACGTGCAAAGGGAAGAACACGAATGTTTCTGCGATCAAAGGGAATTTTGATGATGCTCAGAGCGAGGTCAAGCGTATTTTTACAGAGGTAAGACCGCCTGAAGGCGTGCTTTTTTCAAGTGCTAATTCCATCAATATCGGACGACTTGTGCCGCAGATCGCCTATTATTTTATTGCGTATCAAAGCCTTTTGGCAGAAGGCAGGATCTTAATGGGAGAAACGGTTGACTTTATCGTGCCTACGGGCAATTTCGGAGATATTCTTGCGGGCTTTTTTGCCAAAAAGATGGGGCTTTATGTAGGTAAGCTCGTGTCCGCATCAAATGAAAACCGCGTGCTTGCCGACTTTTTTGCAAGCGGTGTATATGACAGAAGAAGAGAATTTCACATGACCTCTTCGCCATCTATGGATATTCTTATTTCAAGCAATCTCGAACGATTGATAGCGCTTGTGTGCGGCGAGGAAAAGAACGCTCTATATATGAGGCAACTCCAAGAGGAAGGTGTATATGAAATCGACGCTGATGCACTTGATATGATCCATTCCGATTTTGCTGCCGCGTGGGTCAATGAGGAGGAGACGTCAAAAACGATTCAGGATCTGTTCCGCGAATGCAACTATCTCATCGATCCGCACACCGCGGTTGGATTTGCCGCGTATCAGAAGAGAAAAGCGGACGAAACCTTGGGTGCTTCTCCTGCGGTGATTCTTTCAACCGCCTCTCCCTATAAGTTTACGAAGCAAGTGCTGGCTGCACTGAAGGAAAATGGCACGGGAAACGAATTTGACGACGCACGCCTACTTGAAAAGCTGAGCAATGCGAAGATGCCGCAGGCCATAGCCTCTCTCGAATACGCTACTGTGCGACACAACAGTGTTGTAGAAATCAGCGGTATGGAGTCGTTCGTTATATCAAAGGCGAAGGAGGATCTTACATGGCAGTAACGATTCGCGTTCCCGCGACCACCGCCAATATTGGCCCCGGCTTTGATTCGCTCGGTTGTGCTTTTGCGCTTTACAATCGTTTTACCTTTGAACTTGCCGATAAGACGGCTGTCTTCGGATGTGACGACGCCTTCAGGGGGGAGGACAATCTTGCACTTCTCTCTTTTCGAAAAACCTGTGAATATGCAGGCGTGAAAGCCCCCAATGTGACTCTTCGCATAGATGCCGATATCCCCGTATCAAGCGGTCTTGGCTCGTCTGCTTCGCTTCTCGTGGGAGGTGCTATGGGCGCAAGCCGTCTTTTGAGTCTTGATCTATCCAAAAACGAGATCTTTAGCATTGCATCGATGCTGGAGGGGCATCCCGATAACGTTGCGCCTGCCGTTTTCGGAGGATTAACTGCCGCTCTTATGACAGATGAAAAGCGCTCTGTCGCGGTGAATTATCCTATTTCTGCTATATGGCGTTTCTGCGCTTTTACGACCGACCTTCAGATCAGTACGAAAAAGGCCAGAGAAGTGCTTCCAAAGACTATTCCAAGAGCCGATGCGGTCTTTAACGGAACACATCTGGCGCTTTTGCCCGCTGTACTGATGTACGGTGACGTTGAGCTTCTGCCAATCGTTTTGCAGGACAAGCTTCACGAGCCCTACCGTAAGCCGCTGATCCCAGAATATGATAAACTTGCTTCGGCTGTTTTGGAGTCAGGCGCACACGCGTTTTTTTTGAGCGGCAGTGGCCCCACCTGCATGGCTATCTATACGGATGCTGCTTTTCCGGAGAAGATCGGTAATGATGTGAAAACACTTGAACGTGCCTGGAACGTTATTCCCCTTGCCATTGATCGCGAGGGTGTGACGCAGATCTGATTATGCCTTGAAAGGAGCTATGATGAACCCCGAAGTATTTCTCTCGTTTATGCATGACATTGAAAAACTTAAGTGTAATACCCGACATTCCTATACTTCCTCAGGACGAAAAGAAAGTGTTGCTGAGCATTCCTGGCGGCTTTGCGTTATGGCACTTCTTTGCGCGGATGAGTATCCCGAGCTTGATATGCAGAAGGTGTTGAAGATGTGTCTCGTCCACGATTTCGGAGAGGCCTTGACCGGAGATGTTCCGTCGTTTTACAAGACCGAGGAGCACGAGGCGAAGGAAGATGAAGCTGTGAAAACTTTGCTGTCAACCTTGCCGCAAGAGGTGTCAAGCGAATATATTGCGTTGTTTGCCGAAATGAATGCGCTGACTACTGCTGAAGCCAAGTTGTTTAAGGCACTCGATAACATGGAGGCGGTCATTTCACATAATGAGGCGGATCTTTCCACATGGATCGAACGCGAGTACACGGAGAATCTCATCTACGGCGAAGAAGTTGCCGCATTTTCCCCATGGACAAAAGCACTTCGCGATGAACTAAAACGCGAGACTGAACATAAAATTAAAGGGTCACTGTAAATGACAAGACCTCACCACACTCCCGATATGAGCAGTGGACATTGAAAACAAAAGATTGAGATTCACTACAATGACGTCGGTATTCTGAAATTACCTACCGTCACCGAAGGTGATTGCATCGCCCTACACGGTAGATACAAAGGAAAGAAGAAGGCCGGATGAACGGCAAAAGGCAGTGTGACCAAAATCGGTCACACTGCCTTTTGCATGAATACTTCGTTATGGAGCTTATTCTAACGCCACAGAGATCCTTTTTTTGATGTCAATAAGAGGTATAATGCATACAATAACAACAGGCGGAGCAGTATGTTTTTCCGCTTGTAATGTTATATACAGGAGGGTCCTATATGCCTGATATCAGAGGTATATCACACGATTGCGGTCCTCGCCGCGATAACGTGTGTATCGATTCATACAGAATCCTTGACAGTTGCAAGGATAAGGATTGCTTCGAAGATACCAAACTCATGATGACCGATTACGGACAGGAGATTATCGAAAAGGCGAGCCAGATCAGAGTGGTGAGCACCGAGATTCTTTGGACTGATATCACGGTCAACCCCGTGAAATTCAACAAAGGATTTTATCAAGTCGGCGTTCGTTACTACACCAAGCTTGTTCTTGAGGCGTGCGTATGTATGGGTAAAGTACAGGAAATTGAGGCAATCGCCGTCAACGACAAGATGGTCGTTCTTTATGGCGGCGAGGGAAGCGTCAGTACCTTCAGAAGCGCAGACGTTCCCGGTGATTTTTGCATGTGCAAAAATGACGAGATAAAGGGAAGCGGTAAACCTTCTGTCGTTGTGGAAGTAGTTGATCCCATTGCACTATCGGTGAAGGTGGCTGAAGATAAGCCGGTCGGTTGCTGCTGTTGCGTATCGTCGTGTGATGATTTACCGTCGCGCGTTCTGAATTGTATGAATGGGTCTCTTAGTTCAAGCGATAATGGGAAGAACGTTTATGTGTCGCTTGGCTTTTTCTCAATCATCCGCATGGAACGTCCTGCGCAGCTGATCGTTTCCGCGACAGAGTATTGCGTTCCCGACAAGGTTTGCCCTAAATGCACTGAAGAAGATCCATGTGCGATCTTTGCCAAAATGAGCTTTCCAATAAACGAATTTTGTCCCACATCTTTTTCAAGCGACAGGAAGTGCTGATGGAAAATATCCGCAGAATGCCAAGGCATTCTGCGGATATTTTGGGTAAAGGTGTTTTAACTTTTGTAGTTGTAACCGAGGGCAAACGCTTTTCGGTTGTTCTCGATCAGCGATGCTTTGGAAGCGGGTATAGATGAGACCATGTGGTCAATGAACTCATCTTTGTCAAAAAGACCTGATTCGGCGACGAATTTACCAAGCATAATGACATTTGCGCCGCCCTTGAGGTCGTTCTGAGAAGCAAGCTCGGTTGCAGGGATGTAATATGTTTTGATATCAGTGCGCGTGCTTCGTTTGAAAATAAGCGTTGTATCTGCAAACAGCATGCCACCGGGGGCAATCGTGCTTTCGAATTTATCGAAGGATTGAATATTGAAGGAAAAGAGAATATCGGGGATATTCACTATGGGCGAGCCGATCTCTTCATCGGAAAGTATGACACTGCAGTTGGCGGTGCCGCCGCGCATTTCCGGTCCGTAAGAGGGAAGCCAAGAGACCTGCAGCTCTTTGTCCATGCCCATTTTTGCAATGGCTTTGCCTGCAAAGAGTACGCCCTGACCGCCAAATCCGGCTATTAAGATCTTCGTTGTCATATCAGTTTTCCTCCTTCGTTTTGTCCTTGTAGACACCGAGAGGATAGATCGGCATCATATTTTCGCGAAGCCAAACGAGAGCTTCCTCGGGAGCGAGTCCCCAGTTGGTCGGGCAGGTGGAAAGTACCTCCACGATGGAGAACCCTTTTTTGTCGATCTGATTCTGAAACGCTTTCTTTATAGCTTTTTTTGCCATCATAATGTTCTTGGGGGAGTCGACGGCAACTCGTTCAGCGTAAGCGGTTCCGTCAAGTGTGGAGAGCATTTCACAAACGTGAATGGGATTTCCCTGAATCTTGGGATCTCTTCCGTAAGGAGAGGTTGTCGTTACCTGACCAAGGACTGTGGTTGGAGCCATTTGTCCGCCCGTCATTCCGTAGATTGCGTTGTTGATGAAAATGATGGTGATATTTTCACCGCGTGTTGCGGAATGTACGGTCTCGGCTGTACCGATCGCAGCAAGGTCTCCATCACCCTGGTATGTGAAGACGACGGTATCGGGAAGCGAACGCTTCACACCCGTAGCTACAGCGGGCGCTCTTCCGTGAGGTGCTTCGATCATATCACATTCAAAATAGTTATAGGCGAAGACGGAGCAACCGACGGGTGCGATGCCGACCGTTTTTCCTTCAATCCCAAGCTCATCAAT
>CAZYFC010000051.1:0-9502 GCA_964646715.1 uncultured Lachnospiraceae bacterium | reverse complement strand
CGGTCTTACACCCGAGATCATCAAGGAAGCTCTTGCCGTTACCCACAAGGGAAGAGACCATATCATTGATGAGATCATTCTCAAGGCTATTCCCGCGCCTCGCGAGGAAGTAAATGAATACGCGCCCAAGATGATCACGATGCACATCAAGCCCGAAAAGATCCGCGAGGTCATCGGCAAGGGCGGCGAAGTGATCCAGAAGATCTGTGCCGATACAGGCGCGAAGATCGACATTGAGGACGACGGCACGGTATACGTTGCAGCCGTCAACCGCGACAGCGGTCTTGCCGCAAAGGCAATGATCGACGCCATCTGCTTCGAGCCCGAAGAAGGCGCCGTTTACACCGGCAAGGTCACACGCATCATCCCGATCGGCGCATTCGTTGAGTTCGCTCCCGGCAAGGAGGGCATGGTACACATCAAGGATCTTTCCAACAAGTTCGTTGAGAAGGTTGAAGACGTTGTAAACGAAGGCGATGAACTGACCGTCAAGTTCCTCGGAATCGACGAAAAAGGAAGATACAACCTCTCCGTCAAGGCGCTTCTCCCCAAGCTCTCCGATGAGGAAGCGGGCAGACCCCCCAGACAGCCGAGAGGCGACCGCCCCGAAAGAGGCGACCGCGGCGGCGAGCGCGGCAGAAGACCCTTCAACAGAAATAAGAAAGACTGATCAGAAAGCAAAAGACCCCCAGCTCATACGCTGAGCGTTCGAATGATCGGCAGAGAGATCACACGAAAAGGAAGCGTTTTTAAGCAAAACAAAAAACACGTTGACGAAAAGCCGCTATTTAAGCGGCTTTTCGTCATTTTTGCATTTTTCTTTTCAAGCATTTTAATGCTCGACGAACAAAAAAACAGGCGTATCTCCACTCCAAAGCCGCCTTTTTCACACCCTCGAAAAGGCGGTTTGATTAAGACAAGCACAAAAAAAGACTCTTTGCAGATAGCTCATCGCAAAAAGTCTTTTTGAGTATGCGTATCTCATGAAAAGCCGTGGGATGAATTGAAGAGAACCGCCCCATCCGAATCAGTCACCGTTACAGTCACAGACGTAAGAACGCCCTTCGGAATATCGCCAAACTGATTGCCGAAGATCAGATCGCCTTCTGCGGCGATATAGAGATCTCCCGCCGCCGTGATACTGCGGCAAAGCTCGTAGCTGCTGCCTGTCAGCGAGAGTGCGCCTTGATAGCACTTCACGCCCCCGTCATGCGTCGTGAAGGTTACCGTCACGTCAAGCGCCTCGTAAGAGAAGAGGTAGCGCTGATCTGCGACGAACACGATCCGCAGGTCAAGCGAATCCACCCTTGATTCCTTCGTCTGCATAAAGAGATCAAGCGTCTCGCTTGAAAGCGTGCGCCGCTCCGGCTCGGCGTCGGGTGTCGTATCGGGCGTCGTATCCGGCGTCGTATCCGGTGTCGTATCGGGCGTCGTATCGGGTGTCGTATCGGGTGTCGTATCCGGTGTCGTATCCGGTGTCGTATCGGGTGTCGTATCGGGTGTCACGTCATCCTCCCCGCCCGGCAGAAAGCTGCCAAGCGTCGGCGAAGTGACCTTCTCGCCCGGCATAGCCAGCGAAAGGTAATTCACGCCCACCCGGCTGCCGTCCGAGGAATAGCAGTAGACGGTACAGACGTTAACGCCCTCAGCAAGCTCATCAAGAGACAAAAGCAGGGAAGTGGCAAAGCCGGACACAAGCGAGAGCGACTTATACTCCATACCGTTCAGATAGATCACGGCGCGTACAGCGCCGCTACAGCCGACAGCAACCGTGGCATTGCCGCTTGTTACAGAGGAAGCGTAGTCGAAGAGAGCGTGCGAAGAGCTGATACCGACACCGCTAAGCGTCAGCTTGACCGAGGAAGAGGTATCCATACCGAAGCCCTCCACGTCAGGATCTCTCAGAGCAAACTGCCGATCGAGCCAATTGCGGCGATTGATCAGAAACGTGCGAAGCTGCGCCACCTCCTGCGAGAAGCTCCTGCCGCCCGTGCGGCTCTTGAAGTCACTCTCGTAAGGATCGGCGGAGAATTTGCGATACTCGATCAGAGATGAAGCTGTGAGATACTCCTCGTAGACCGTTATGGAGGCGATCATATCGTCAATGGCATCACCAAGCGATGCCCAACGCTCGCGCACGAGCGCCATGAACCAAGGATCACCGTATGCCTCACGATACCACTTGTTGTTGCCGGCTCTGCCGTCGTTGTACCACTGATCGTATTGCGCGTTTGCACCGAGAAAGGGATTACCGCTCGACCAATCGTAGTCCCAGCACGGGCCGAGTACGAATTTGCCCTCATCATTCAGGATGAGATACATTGATTTATAGCCGAATTCCACGTTCAGAATCAGCGTATTGAGAATAAAACAGTCGACAAAGGACTGCATATCCAGATATTCGCTGTAATGCTTACCCTTTGAATTATAAAAGGTTTCTGAGAAGAGCGCCTCTTCAAACTCGGCAATATAGCCGCGCAGGTAGTTAAAGATCGCGGGGTTACTCTTGATACCCTCCATGTTGGAGACCTTGATCGGCACACCGTGATCGGTATAGAAGAAGCTGTCCTCATCGGCGTAGCCGTCGTATTCAAGCAGAAAGCCCGTCTCGGTCGAAACCTTTGAAAGATCCACGAAATCCGAGACCTTGTAGCCCTCGTAATAGTCCTCGGTCAGCCACGTGAGGTCGGCACAGAGCTTGTCCTCAAAATCCGAACGCCAATTTTTATCGTAACCGTATTTTTTCGCCACCGCCTTGGCGAAATCCTCGGCGTAATCCTCAAAATCAGTCACCGCGCCTTCGAAGAGATCAACGTCCACCTTCTCGCAGAGGGCGTAGACGCCCATATACTCACCGTTCAGCACGAGATTGACAAAGACTGACTCACAGTAAGTCATTCCCATTCTGCCCGAAAGATCGTAGATGAGCTTGTTGCGGAGATTGGTGCGGTCCATATAGTTGGCAAGAAGCACCCATTTTTTGCTCGTGCCCATGCCAAAAAGGTTGACCTTTTCATCGAGCTTGATATTATAAGGAACCTTTCTCGTGTGCGTGTCACCGGCAAGTGTGTTCTGCTTGCCGTCAGAGTAGCCGTTGTTCCAGGTGGAGTTGCCTCTGCCGCGGATCTCGATCGCAGCCCCTCCCAATTCGGTATATATATTGTCCTCATTCGGATAGGCGGAAAGATTCTCAATAACCATCGTTGCCGAAACGTAGTCAATACGCGAGCGAACGTAATCTCCGCTGTCGGTATCGATGCGTAGGATGGGAAGTCCGGCATCGACAAGCTCTTCGTCTGCAACATCCGTGTCAGGCAGAACAACGCGCTCGGTCATATAGAGAGAGGCATCAAATTCTCTGCCGCCCGCGTCGTCAAGAAGTGAGACGGCAAGTGTGTTTTCGCCCTCGACGAGATAATTTTTGAAGGAAACGGCGATCTCCTCGTAGCCTGTGTTCCAATCCTCGCGATAAAAGAAGCGATTGCCGTTCAGATACATCGTGATCGTATTATCGAAATACATGTAGAAATAAAAATAGCTGTTCTGAGCCGCCTCCAGATCGTCGATATCGAATGTCGTGACGAGGAAAATACCGTGATTATCATTCTTCCAGCCCGAAACATTCGCATTGGCAGAGCTGATATTCGTACCGAACGGTCCTATGCCGACTTTCCAGGCGGATCTGTCGTAATCGGGCATCATCCATTCGGCGTTCATGTCGGAAAAGCCTTCGGTGGTGGTAACCTTATAGCGCCACGCCGTTTGGGAAGCTGTGACAAGCGCCGCGGTGACCCCTTCGGGCAGAGCAGGCGTATCGTCAGTCGAGGGCGTCTCATCCTCGGCGGCGATCAGACAGACATCAAGGTCAAACTCTCTGCCGCCCACGTCGTCAAGAAGTGACACGGCAAGCGTGTTTTCACCGACCGCCAGGGAATCGGCAGAGAAGATAAAGTCTTTTTTGGCATCCACCCATCCGGTGTCGTAGTATATGCGGCTTCCGTTCAGGTAGATCGAGACTGTATTATCGTAAAACATCGAGAAAAGAAGTGCGGCGTTATCGGGGATCTCGGTCAAAGTAAAGGTCGTGATGAGAAAAATGCCGTGCGCCTCTCCTTGCCAGCCCGAATCACTGCCGCCGGGCAATCGGTCACCGAAGGGAGAGACGCCCACCGACCAGTGAGAGGCGTCGTAACCGACCGAGAACCAATCGTCATCAACAAGTCCGAAGCCGTCTTTTGTCGTCACCTTATATCGCCAGAGGGTCTTACCGCTTTCAACAAGCTCAAGATCATCCTCAGCAGCGAATGTAAAAGGAAAGACCGCCGTAACAAGAAGGACGGTCAAAAACAGAACGAGTAGCGTGAACAGTGTTTTCTTCACAGCCGGAGCCTCCTTCAAAAACATGGATTCTATTAAAAGTATACCACATAAAATAAAAAAATTCAATCCTCTTTTTTTGAGAAAAAAGCCCTTTTTGGGGCATATTGCACAAGAAAAAGGGGTGTTTTTTTGTTAAAAACGCCTCTTGCAGACTATTTTTAAAAAATGCTATAATATAAGCAGGGACGGTATGCAATTTGAGAAAGGAGCGCTTGATGTGTTTAAGATCGGTGATTACGTCATTTACGGCAGTGAAGGCGTTTGCCTCATCGAGGATATCCGCACGATTGCCTTTGACCGCATTGAAGAAAAACCGTATTACGTGCTGAAGCCCCGCAACAAAAAGGGCGCAGGCGTCTTTTTCCCTTGCGACAGCGACATTCTGAACACACGCATGCGCCGTGTCCTCAACGCGCAGGAGATACACGATGCGCTTGACCGTATTCGCGGCAAACGCCTCCCATGGATCGACGACAGAAAACGCCGCACAGCGCTTTTCAAGTCTATTCGCAATGAGATGCGCTGTGAAAAGCTCATTCTCATGATCCGTTGCATTGAGCTTCAGAAACGCCTTCTTGAGAGCGAGGGCAAAAAGCTCTCCTTCTCAGACAGCGACGCGCTCTCTACCGCCACCGCGCTTGTGACGAGCGAGCTCTCCTATGTGCTTGATATTCCTGCCGAGGAGGTCGGCAGCTATATCCGCGATCGCCTGCGCTCAAAAACCGTTACAAGTGAAGAATAACCGAATAGCGAACGGGAGGCAAAAACGCCTCCCGTTTTTTTGCTTCAAAGCCGCGCACCTTTACCGCCCGCAAGAGTCAAAAGCCTCATTTTGCCCTTTCGAAAGGGCGCAAAAGCATCATAAACAAGTTCTGTCGAGGACAAAAACGCTTTGGAAAAAAAGTGTCAAAACGACGAAAAGCCGCTTAAATAGCGACTTTTCAAAATCCACTTTTTAAAACGCATACCAAAAAGGGCGTTCTCAGGAACGCCCTTTCGATTTATTCTTAATCATACCAGCATACGCCGTTTTCGTCAAGCGTTGCACTCGTCTGGGCTGTTGACAGCGTCGCGGCGTTACTGCCGAGATAGACCGTCATGGATGAAAGACCGGTCGGCATTTTCACGGTAACGACCGCTTCGCCTCCCACGGTCACGGTGAGATGCGTGTTTGCCGACAGCGAGATCGTCTTTTTCACGGCAACGCTCGAGAAGTTCGAGCAATTGGTCGTCTCGCTTGTCATGCCGCCGGAAGAGCCGATGGCAAGCACCTCGCCGCCGGTATACTTATAGCCGCGCTCCGAATCGATGGCAGAGTTGCCGCTTGACGTACAGATGATCACCGTCTTACCGCCCGAGAAGAGAATGCCGCTTCCGGAAGCGGAGCTGTTGGAGTCAAGGCCGTCACCCTTGGCATAGATATAGACCTCGCCGCCCGAGATGGTGATGACTGTCCCCGACGTGCCGGGGCTGTTGATACCGTCATCGGATGAAACGACCGAGACCTTTCCGCCCGAAACAGTCACCGTCGCGCCTTCAAGGCCCTCGTAGCAGTTCGTCACCGAAAGCGTACCGCCCGAAACGAGGAGTGCGCCGTCTGCGTGAACGCCGTCATCATCCGAACAGAGCGTGATCACGCCGTCCGTAACGGTTACGCTGCCAAGCGGCTTTTCGCCGTTTTCAAGCGTTGCGTCGGTGTTAGCGTGGATCGAATCGTCATAAGACTTGATATTGATCACGCCGCCCGTGATCAATATGGCATTGTCTGCCTTGATGCCCTTAGTGGAATACGTGCCCTTATTCGTGTTCCCGTCCTGACCGCCGCCTTGACCGCCGCCTTGACCGCCGCCCTGATTGCCGCCGACTGAAGCAGAGTAGTTCGTCCAGTTAAGCTGAACCTGATTGCCGCCGCGCGCAGAGATAGCCAGCGTATCGTAGGCATCGTTCCAGGTAATATAGTCGGTACAGAGAACGCACTCTGTGTCCTGTCCCTGCGCCTGGGTCGAGGAATACATAAACATCTGCAGAGACTCGTAGCCCTCAAGCATCTCAAAGGAATAGTAATAATACCGATCCCTGCCGGTAGAGACCGTCTCGGCAAGAGTGGCGTTCACCCAGCGATAATCGTCGTCGCTGTTGTAGAATTTGATCGAATACCGATAATTCGTGCTTGTATAGCGGATATAATACGATTTAGCCCCCGACGAAGCGCCGCCCTCGGGCACATCCTCGGAATAGCTTGAATACTTATCGGTATAGATCGAAAGGACCGTGGCAGGATCCTCGATAATCACGTCGTAGGAGGCGTCGATGCCGTCGCACGCGGCGTAGATCGTGACGGAGGAAGCCGTGACTGTAACGGTACCCTGCTGCTTGCCCTTGCTTGAAAGACCGCTGTTCTCGGTCTTGATGCCGTCGCCAACCTTAGCGATCAGCACAAGGCTTGCCGATGTGACCGTCACACTATCGTTACCCTTGAGGGCGTTATCCTGACAGGTGACAGAAAGCGTCAGATTCTTGATCTTCAGATCATCCTTTGAGGCAATGCCGTTGTTGTTCTTCGATTCAACCGTCAAAGCGCCTTTGCCGCCGATATCAAGGTCAATCACCGAATAGATCGCGCCTTTTTTCGCCGTTTCGTCGTTTTCATCCACTGCCTCGCGGTTATCGTAGATGAAGCTTTCGGTATCCTTCTTTGCCGTCAGCGTGACCTTGTCGCCGCTTGCGATATAGATCGGGTTTGCCTCGGTCGAGGTCACGGTAAGGCCGTGCAGTTCAAGCTCGAACTGATAGTCATCGCCAACGTCAATAACGATATTACCTTCAAGAACGCCCGAGATCGAATAGATCGAATCGGCAGAAAGAGACGTGAAGGTCAATGTGCTTCCCATGATGGAATACGCACCTTCGGTCCCTTCAAGACAAGTGATGGCAACGTTGAGGATGCTTTCCTTAAAGGTAACCTCCAGCACGTGGCTCTCTTTGATTGAAGAGAAGGTATAGCGCGAGGAGGCGGCAACCGTCTCTCCGTCTACCGTAAGTGTATCGATGCCATAGCCGCTGTCGGGCGTGAAGACAAGGGCGAGATCTTCGCCGTAATTCACTTTCACAACGCCGCCCGGATTGGCACTGCCGTGCGCGCCTGCCGTCACCGTTACGGTGAGCTGTTCAGCCGTCAGGGCAAGCGTTTTTTCAACCGTTGCATAGTTTGCGTCCTTCGGCGTGAAGAGAAGCGTGTATTCACCGCTTTCGCCAAGGAGCGTGTCGGGCTCTTTCCAGGAGAAAACGCCCTCCACGTCAGCAGCGCCGCCGACAAGCGTCACAGCCGAAAGAGGCTGACCGACGAAATAAGTCCCCGAAACGACGGGCATTTCGATGATCTGCACTGCAATCGGGATCATCTTTTCGTATACACAGCCGCAGACCGAGCAGGTGTAGCGTCCCCGGCCCGTCGTTATGTCGGTAGCGGGTGTGATCACCACCTCGTTTGAATCGTCGTGCGCCGCCTCATCCCCTCTGAGGCTCTCATAGCCTTCGTCGGTACAGGCGTGCCAATGCGTGTCATCATCATAGGTCCACGCCTCGGCAAAGCTGTGTGCAAGCGTCTCGTCACCCTCTTCAGTCATGACGTAGCCACAGACTGTACAGGTATAGACCGTCTTTCCCTTTGCCTCGAAGGTCGGAGGTGTCACACTGCCTTCGTCAAAGCTGTGTGCCGTCATATCAACGATCTGTTTGTTATTGTCATACTGCCAATGATACTCGCTGTCATGCTGCCACTCGGAAGTCCCCTCGCCTCGGCAGGAAGCAAGGGTAAAAACAGTTGCAAGGAGCAAAACAACGGTAAGCGCGATAGCTGTCTTTTTCATATTAGTCCTTTCAAGCGGTTTGTTCTGCCGTGTTTTGTGTATTATACCACATCAACTGCACTGTGTATAGTCTATTGTGTGAAAAAAATATGAATATTTATTGTTCTTTAGAAAAAGTCTTCTGACACAAGGAAGAGGTCTCGGAAAAGGCTCCGACGACATCTTTCCCGACAAGTCTCTTGACAAGGCTGACGCAGACGATTATAATATACACAGTATAAATGAAGAAAAACGAAGCGGCATTTTGTGGACAAGCCGCCGAAAGGATAGATCTATGGCATACTACGCAGGGAAGATCGATGTTGCCGTCATCGGCGCGGGGCATGCGGGCATTGAAGCGGCTCTCGCCTCAGCGCGCATGGGGCTTTCCACCGTCATCTTTACCACGAATCTCGACGCAGTCGGCAACATGCCCTGCAATCCCTCGATCGGGGGAACGGGCAAGGGGCATCTCGTCTTTGAAATTGACGCCTTGGGCGGGGAAATGGGTTATGCAGCCGACCGCGTCACCCTGCAGTCGCGCACACTGAACCTCGGCAAAGGCCCTGCCGTCCATTCCAAGCGCGTGCAGGCAGACCGCCTTTTGTACCGCAACATCATGAAAGAAACGCTTGAGACGGCGAAAAATCTCACGCTTCGCCAGGCAGAGATCGTCGATCTCCTCTTTGAAGAGAAGGCAGGCAAGAAGCAGGTTGTCGCCGTCATTACCTCCCTCGGCGCAAGATGGGAGGTCTCAGCCGTCATCATCGCCGCAGGGACGTTCCTGTCCTCACGCACGATCACGGGAGAAGCGATCACCGAATCCGGCCCCGACGCCATGCTTTCCGCCAAAAAGCTGTCAAGTGCGCTTCGCCGCGAGGGAATCCGCCTCATGCGCTTCAAAACAGGCACGCCGCCCCGCATCCACGCCGACAGCATCGACTATTCCGCCCTGGAATACCAGGAGGGAGAGGACTGTATCACGCCCTTTTCGGCAAGGACCGAGCCTGACCGCTTTGCAGGCATGAAGCAGATTCCCTGCCACATCGCTTACACCAACGAAGAAACGCACAGGATCATCCGCGAAAACATCCACCGTTCGCCGCTTTACTCGGGCGTGATTGAGGGCGTTGGCCCGCGCTACTGCCCGAGCATTGAGGATAAAGTCACGCGCTTTGCCGACAAAACGCGCCATCAGCTCTTCGTCGAGCCCTGCGGCGCAGACACGAAGGAGATCTACCTGCAGGGCTTTTCCTCCTCGCTTCCCGAGGAGG
>CAZYFC010000050.1:0-9717 GCA_964646715.1 uncultured Lachnospiraceae bacterium | reverse complement strand
GCGGCTATCTTGAATTGCTTGAAGCCGAGGAAATGACGGATAACACAAGACGGTATGTGGAGCAGATCGCAAACCGCACCGAAGCACTCAAAGCACTTACCGAGGAGCTTTTCAGATACTCGGTCATCTCGTCTGTATCAGATTTGAGCTACGAAAAGGTCAACGTAGGCAGAGTGCTTGAAGATACGCTGATTTCCTTTTACGGAGCTTTTGAGCAGAAGAACATCACGCCGAATATCTCGCTCCCCGATAGCGTTATTGTTCGCACTCTTGATAAATCGGCTCTTTCACGTATCTTCGGCAACATCATTAGCAATGCGGTTAAGTATAGCGACGGTGATTTTTCGGTAACAATGAGCGACACGGGAGAAATCACATTCTCCAACACGGCATCCGAGCTTTCGTCGGTTGATGTCGGAAAGCTCTTTGACCGCTTCTATACCGTTGATTCCGCACGAAAATCGACGGGGCTTGGTCTTTCTATTGCAAAGCTTTTGACTGTGCGTATGAATGGCAGCATTGCCGCTGATTATAGCTGCAATATTTTAACCATTACAGTTCGGTTTTGAGTAGGATGTGCGTTGATTTCAAATGTGCAAGAGCAACGAGTACAGGCGGCGTATCTTTATGGGAGCGCAAGAGGATATTTCTGTAGATCCACCAAAGAAGGAATTGATTGTTTAACGCATAGAGAAACGAGCACCGCAGTACCTGCTGCGGTGCTTTTTGTTACATGATCCCTACGGCTTTTTTCTTGACATATGAGTATCGGATGTGGTAAAATATAAAAAAAGGAGAGGGGGGATTGATATGGGGCTTTTCGAGGAAGCCGGGGCGCTCGCCAAAGAGGGCGAGGATGTTATCGGTGTGATCGAAAACGTGATCTATTCTAACGAGCAAAACGGCTATTCGGTCTGTGAGCTTGATACCGGTGATGAGCTGATCACCGTGGTTGGCGTGATGCCCTACATCAATGCAGGCGAGAGTATCAAGGCGCGCGGTAAGTGGGTATCGCATCCCTCCTACGGCAAGCAGTTTCAAGTCGAGTACTATGAAAAACAGCTTCCCGCGACGGCTGAAGCCATTGAAAAGTATCTCTCCTCCGGCATGATCAAGGGCGTGGGTGCGGTCACCGCCAAACGTATCGTCGCGCAGTTTGGTGCCGACACCTTTGACGTGATCGAGTCTCACCCCGAATGGCTGACCGATATTAAGGGCATTAATCCCAAAAAAGCGCAGGAGATCTCGGAAAGCTTCAAGAGTCAGTTTGGCGTGCGTTCGATCATGATGTTCTGCCGCGACTTTTTCGGGCCTGCCACTATCATGAAGATCTACAAAAAGTGGGGTTCGGGTGCTATTGATACTATCAATCGCAATCCGTATCTGCTTTGCAATGAGATCCACGGCATCGGCTTTGAAAAGGCTGATCAGCTTGCCGCATCGCTTGGCTTTGATAAAAACTCGGAATTTCGTATTGCCGCCGGCATTAAGCATGCGCTTTTGTATAATGCGGTTAATCACGGTCATACCTATATTCCGCGCGAAAAGCTGATCGCTGTTGCCGCCGAGCGTCTTGACGTGGACGCTGCACTTGTCGAAGCACCGCTCATCTCGCTTGAGACCTCACGCGAGGCGGTGACGGTCGATATTAACGGCAGGGCGTGCACCTTCTTGCAGGAATACTACGACGCCGAGAAATATACCGTCAACAAGATGGTGCTTCTTGAAGCGCTCTGTGAGAAGACCTCCATTGACGATATTGAATACATGATCAATCAGATCGAGATCGAAGAGGACGTGACCTATGCACGTCTTCAGCGCAAGGCGATCATTGCAGCGGTCAATAACGGCGTGATGCTTCTGACCGGTGGCCCCGGTACGGGTAAGACAACCATTATCCGCGCAGTTATCCGCATATACGAGCGTATGGGTTTTGCGGTTGCGCTTGCCGCGCCGACGGGACGCGCTGCTAAGCGCATGTCGGAGGCGACGCAGTGCGAGGCCAAGACCATTCACCGCATGCTGGATATGGAGTATCTGGCAGGGGAGAAGACAAAATTCCGACGTAATGAACACAATCTGCTTGACGAGAACGTCATCATTATCGACGAAGCGTCGATGGTAGACTCTCTTCTCATGGCGTCGCTTCTCAAAGCCATTAAGCCGGGTGCGCGTCTCATGATCATCGGTGATGCCGATCAGCTCCCCTCTGTGGGCGCGGGTAACGTGCTTTGCGATCTGCTCGCTTCTGAGCGCTTCGCCACCGTGCGTCTCACAGAGATCTTCCGTCAGGCGCAGGAGAGCCGCATCGTGACGAACGCGCACGCTATCAATAACGGTGAATTGCCGATCCTCACCGACAAGAAGGGGGATTTTTTCTATCTTTCGCGCGAAAACGACGCTGACATTATTCCGACGATCGTTGACCTTTGCCGCAATCGCCTTCCCAGAACCTACGGCGTGGACTTTTGTGATTCGATCCAGGTGATTACGCCCTCACATAAGGGCGTGGCAGGCACGGAAATGCTGAACAGCGCCCTTCAGTCGGTGCTGAATTTCCGTGACGGCAAAAAGCGTGAAAAGAAATTTCGCAACACCGTTTTCCGCGAGGGAGACAAGGTGATGCAGATCAAGAACAATTACGAGATAGAATGGGAGCGTTACGACGAAAAGGGAAGCGGTATCTTCAATGGGGATATCGGCATTATCGAGGCGATCGATCATGCAAGTGAATGCATGCGTATCAACTTTGACGACCGCGTTTGCCTCTACGAATTTGGGAAGCTCGAAGAGCTGGAGCATGCTTACGCCATAACGATCCACAAGAGTCAGGGCAGCGAGTACCCTATCGTCATTATGCCACTATATCGCTGTGCGCCGCAGCTTCTGACGCGTAATCTGCTCTATACTGCCGTAACACGTGCACAAAAGATCGTTGTTCTGGTAGGGGCGGCATCAGTTGTCAGCCAAATGGTTGAGAACAACCGCCTCGCCAAGCGATATACCGCCTTGAAGTATCTTCTCGGAGGTAACGTGAAATGGGTTTAAAGCTGACAGACCGTCTACTGAATCTTGTTTATCCGCCGATCTGCGTTTCCTGCAAGGAGGCGCTACCTTTTGATTCGACCGATGCGCTTTGCCCTTTGTGTCAAAGCCGCTATCAGCTTGAAAAGGGCTATATCTGTCCCGAATGCGCCTCTTGGCATGGAGCGTGTCGTTGCACGCCGCCCCTGATGAAGCGGTATGCGGGCGAGTCCTTTCATCTTATCGAATACGTTAAGGGGGAGAGCGCGGCAAGGGAGATGATCCTTTACGCTAAGGACGAGTGCTACGAGTATCTCTTCCGCTTTCTTTCCGCAGAGATTGCTTCGCTTGTCAGAGCGCGCGTGGCGCGTTTCGACGAATGCCTGATCACCTTCGTGCCGCGAAGTGAGAAGAAGCTGGTCGTTCACGGCGTGGATCAGGCTAAAGAGACTGCAAAGCGCGTTGCCAAGCTACTCGGAATCCCCTTTGTCTCGCTTCTTATGCACGCAGAGAGCGAAGACCAAAAAAAGCTGAATCTGAAGGATCGTGCTAAAAACGCCGAGTATGCTTTCAGTTTGGTCGATAAGCCTAAGATGAGCGTCAATGGGAAGCGTGTGATCCTATACGACGATGTTGTGACGAGTGGCTCGACGATGGCGGCGTGTGCCTCCCAACTCAAAAAAGCGGGTGCGAAGGAGATCGTTTTCGTCTCTTTCGGAAAGACTTACCGCAGAAAAAAAGAAGGGCAGAGGGCGTTGCCCCCTTCACGGAAGCAGTTTCGTTCTGTGAAGAAAATGCCTTTTTGAAAAATACGGCCCCTCTTGAAAAGGAGATAGATTATGACAGATCAAGAAAAAGAAAAAGCCTATCAAACGGCAGTTGGATTTTTGTCCTCCTCGCTGACGAACAGCGAAAATATAGAGGAAAGCCTTGCGATCCTAAAAGAGCTTGGCGACTACAAGGATGCCGACGTGCTTTATAAAAAGTATGCTGCATTCTACGCAAGACAAGCCGAAGAGAAGGCGTTTTTGGATAAGCGTCTTCGCGTAAAGCGGGGTCTGCAGTGGGGCGCGACTGTACTGGGACTTATTATTGCGGTAGCGCTCATTCTCCTTGTGGTGTACGGTCTGCGCAATCCTCCGTGGAGATAAACCGATCGCTTGATTGAGGAGGAGCTGTGATCCAGGCAAATGAAAACAAGGCGTTACTTGAGGATGTGATCCCTGCCATAGTCTCGTGGTATCGCCAAAACAAAAAAGATTTTCCGTGGCGCAAAGAGCCAACGCCCTATCACGTCTGGATCAGCGAGATCATGCTTCAGCAGACGCGCATTGAGGCGGCACTTGGGTTTTATACGCGTTTTATCGAGGCGCTTCCTACGGTGGAGGCTCTTGCTCAGGTTGAGGACGATCATCTCATGAAGCTCTGGCAGGGGCTTGGCTATTATTCGCGCGCCCGCAATCTGAAAAAAGCGGCGATCATGATCGTTGAACGGTACGGTGGCGTTTTGCCCGACAGCGCGGAGCAGCTTCGCTTGCTTCCCGGTATCGGCGACTATACCGCAGGAGCAATTGCATCAATTGCCTACGGTAAAAATGAGCCTGCCGTGGACGGCAACGTTCTGCGCGTGACGGCGAGAATTTTTGCCTATCACGACGACGTGATGCTCCCCGCGACGAAGAAAGACGTGACGGCACTGCTTGCAGCCTGTTATCCCGAAGGGGCGGCTGCTTCACTACTGACCGAAGGGCTGATGGAGCTTGGCGAGGTCGTGTGTCTGCCAAGCGGCGAGGTTCGCTGTGCTATTTGTCCCGTTGCCGACTTCTGCCGCGCAAGGCAGGAGGGCCTCGTCGAGCATCTGCCGGTAAGAAATGCCCGCAAGGAAAAGCGCGTTGAGGATAAAACGGTGCTTCTCATACGGTCTGACGAGGGGCGTTTTGCCATTCGAAAAAGGGAGAATAAGGGACTTCTTGCGGATATGTGGGAGTTCCCTTGTCTCGATGGAATCTACGCGGAAGGCGATGTTGAGAGCTATCTTGCAGAGCATGGTATTTGCGTTTCTACCGTCTCTCGGGTGGCTTCTGCCAAGCATATCTTTACGCACGTTATCTGGCAGATGCAGGGCTTTTCTGTCAGCGTGAAGGAGGAGGGCGGCGATTTCCATTGGAAAACGCCTAAGGAGATTCTTGACTCGTACGCGATCCCTTCCGCATACCGTGCATTTTTGAAATTAATGAATAATTGAATATTTGAGGTGGACTATGAACAAAGCTTTTTATAAGGGTAACCGAAAAGCACTTTTTTCACTCCTGGCTTTGCGTGAGGATGCTGACGAATCCTTTCTGGCGATCCTTTCAAGTGGCTACAGTATCAGCCGTTCAGCTGATGAAAATTATCCTTTCCAGGTCAACACGAATTTCTATTATCTGACAGGTATCGCACAGGAAAAGGTGCATCTCGTGCTTCTGAAAAAGGGGGACGAGGTCAGAGAGCTTCTCTATATTGACGAGTTCGATGAGATGTATGCCAAGTGGGTCGGTCACCGTCTGACGAAGAAGGAAGCGTCTTCTGTGTCGGGCGTTGCAGTTTCTTCGATCCGTTACAGTAAGGATTTTGACGCCGACATGGATGCGCTTGCCGAAGAATACCGTGTGGTCTATCTGGATCTTGAAAAGAACGGCAATTACAATTACAATTCCTTTGGACTGACATGGGAGAAGCATTTTGCCGAAGCGGGATATCCTGTGAAGGATCTTTACAACGAAGTCGTGACACTGCGCTCTGCCAAGCAAAAATGCGAGATAGAGGCGCTATCTGCCGCCGTTTCGGTTACCGGAAGGGGTATCGAGGAATTGATGCGCCGAGCGCATCCCGATATGTACGAATACGAGCTTGAAGCTTGGTTTGACTTCGCTCTTAAGACTGAAGGTCAGCACGAGCATTCCTTTACAACGATCGCCGCTTCGGGTGTGAATGCTACGACCTTGCATTACTCCTCCAACAACACCGTGATGAAGGATGGCGATCTCGTGCTGTTTGACCTTGGTGCAAAGCACGAAGGGTACTGCGCCGACATCACGCGCACCTTTCCTGTGAACGGCAAATTCACCCCCCTGCAGAGGACGATCTACGAGATCGTTCTTGCTGCCAATAAAAAGGTGGCAAAGGTGGCAAGGGCCGGCATGACGCTTGCCGAGCTGCAGGCGGTTTGTGTGAAGGTGCTGACAGACGGATGCCTGAAGGCGGGGCTGATCAAGACCCCCGAGGAGATCAAGCGCGTATACTTCCACGGCGTTTCGCATTCGATAGGTCTTGACACGCACGATCCCATTACGAGAGGTAAGCCTCTACCCGTGGGGGCTGTTATTTCGGATGAGCCCGGCCTGTATTTTCCCGAACACGGTATCGGTGTGCGCATTGAGGACGACCTCTACCTTCTCAAGACGAAGGCGATCAATCTGTCTGCCGATATTATCAAGGAAGTCGACGAGATCGAGGCCTTTATGGCAAGGAAATAAATACGCCCGAAAGCAACAAAGAATGCCGCAACAAGCGGCTGAGACTGAAGGCGTTTCTAGTCAAAACGTCTTGCGTGAAGGGGCGTCTTGTGATACAATTACACTATCAGATCATTCTATCGTTTAACGGAGGTGCCTTATGGCAAAAGAAAGAAATCAGGTTCCCGAGCATCTGAAATGGAGAATTGAAGATATTTTTGAAACGCCTGCCGATTGGGAAAAGGCGTATGAGGACGTTTCGACCAAGCTCGATTTTTCGGTCTACGAAGGTAAGCTGTCGGATAAGAATACCTTGTTTGAATGTCTTGAAAGGGTCAACGAGGTATCCCTTACGCTCAGTCATCTGAGCGTATACGCGTTTATGCTTCACGACGAGGATACGAGAAACGCCGACGCCATGGCACTTCAGGCAAGAGTTTCGATGCTTTCTATGAAGCTCTCAGGCAGTCTTGCGTTTATGACACCGGAATTAACGGCACTCCCCATGGAAACGCTTGAGGCCTTTGCCGCCGATCCGCTGTTTGCCGATTACGATTATTCGCTCCGCACGATCATGAAGGAGAAGCCTCACGTGCTTTCCAAGGAGACCGAGTCGGTGCTTTCGCAGGGAGGACGCGTTTTCGGCGCCTGCAGTAACGTGTTTGGCATGCTTGATAACGCCGATTTTCCTTATCCTTCGATCACCGTGAAGGGTGAAAAGGTCGAACTGACGCACGGCAGCTACGGCGTACTGCTCCAATCGCCTGACCGCCGCGTGAGAAAAGCCGCCTTCAAGGCTTACTATAAGGCGTATATCGGTCTGATCAATACGATCACCGCCGCCTTCGTCGGGAATATCGATAAGGACGTTTTCTTCTCGCGCATCAGAAAATATGACTCCTGCCTTGATCGCGCGCTTTCGTCCGAGGATGTGGACGTGAAGGTCTACAGAAATCTGCTGGACGGCGTGAATAAGGGCTTACCTCTGCTTCACCGTTACTTCGAGGACAAGAAGAAGATCATGGGCGTGAAGGAATTGCACATGTACGACGTTTACGTCTCACCCGTCGAAAATGCGGATATCAAGGTCGATTATGAAGAGGCATACAAGATCGTTGCGGAAGGTCTTGCGCCTCTCGGCGAGGAGTATGCAGCGCTTCTTCAGCGCGCACACGACGAGAGATGGATCGACGTTGAGGAGACGGCAGGCAAGAGAAGCGGCGCTTACAGCATCAGCGTTCACGGCTTGAAGCATCCCTACGTTCTGCTGAACTATCAAAAGACGACCGGCAACGTCTTCACGATCGCGCACGAGCTTGGCCACGCCATGCACTCCTACTTCTCCGAGAAGAATCAGCCGCAGGAGAAGTCGGGCTATAAGATCTTCGTTGCCGAGGTCGCATCGACTGTCAACGAGGTGCTTCTCGTCAAGCATCTGCTCAAGAAGACCGACGATGTCAAGCTGAAAAAGTATCTGCTCTCTTACTACCTCGATACGCTGAAGGGAACGCTTTTCCGCCAGAGCCAATTCGCTGAATTTGAGTATATCGCGCACGATATGGCAGAGAAGGGTATTCCCCTGACGCGCGAGTCTCTTTGCAACGCTTATCTTGAGCTTAACAGGAAGTACTACGGTCCTGCTGTCGTTTCCGATCCCGAGATCGCTTACGAGTGGGCGAGGATTCCGCATCTCTATCGCAATTTCTACGTCTATAAGTATGCGACCGGTATAATTTCGGCGGTCTCGATCGCCGAAAGAATTGAAAAAGAGGGTGCGCCCGCCGTTGCCGATTATTTTAAGTTCCTCTCTTCGGGTGGATCTGACAGTCCCGTGGAGCTTCTGAAGCTCGCAGGCGTTGATCTTACCAAGACGGATGCTTTTGACGCGGCTATGGCTTCCTTCGAGGACGCTCTTATCAAATTTGAGGCAATTGAGGTTTAATTGAATCCATGACACCTGCCGTTTTCTTTTGGAAGCGGCAGGTGTATTACGCAGAAAAAAGAAAGGAAAAAGGCATTATCAGGATCATTTTCGTCTGCCACGGCAACATCTGCCGTTCACCCATGGCAGAATTCATTTTTAAGCATATGGTGAAGAGTGCCTGTCGCGAGAAGGAATTTGTCATTGCCTCTGCCGCAACGAGTACCGAGGAGATATGGGGTGGACTTGGCAATCCCATCTATCCACCCGCCAGGAGTGAGCTTCTGAAGCACGGAATTCCCGTCGAAGGTAAACGTGCTGTCCTTTTTACTAAAAACGACTATCAGAAATACGACCTCATTATCGGCATGGATAGCGTGAATATCAAGAATATCCTGCGTATTGCGGGAGGTGATAAAGAAGGTAAGGTGTTTAAGCTTCTCAGCTTTGCGGGGCTCGACGCTGATGTTGCCGATCCTTGGTACAGCGATCGCTTCGATCTTGCCTATCTGGATATTGAAAAAGGCTGTCGGGCGCTCCTTTCGTATCTTGAAGGGAAGAGCTTTATTCAACAATAAACGATTCTGATTGACATTGATTCGTTCTCGTGATATAATGGTCGAAGGCATTGAAGTGTTTTTGCAATATACAGTCAATCTTTTTAATATTTTAATAAACGGAGGAATCCATTCATGGCAAGATTTGTTTTGAACGAGACAAGCTATCACGGCAAAGGGGCGATCAACGAGATCGCGAGCGAGATCAAGGCGCGTGCCTTCAAAAAAGTACTCGTTTGTTCTGATCCCGACCTCATCAAGTTCGGTGTGACCGACAAGGTGACCGCTGTTCTGGACGCCGCAGAGATCGCTTACAGCGTCTTCAGCGAGATCAAACCAAACCCCACCATCGAGAATGTACAAAGTGGCGTTTCCGCCTTCAAGACGTCAGGAGCTGACTGTATCGTTGCCGTCGGCGGCGGTTCTTCGATCGACACCGCTAAGGCAATCGGTATTATCGTCACCAATCCCGAATTTGCAGACGTTCGCTCTCTTGAGGGGGTAGCTCCCACCAAGAATAAATGCGTGCCGATCATCGCCGTTCCTACGACTGCCGGTACTGCCGCAGAGGTGACGATCAACTACGTTATCACCGACGCCGAGAAGAACCGCAAGATGGTTTGCGTGGACGTACACGACATTCCCGTTGTAGCCGTCGTTGACCCGGACATGATGGCGACGATGCCCAAGGGCCTCACCGCCGCTACCGGTATGGATG
>CAZYFC010000049.1:0-9843 GCA_964646715.1 uncultured Lachnospiraceae bacterium | reverse complement strand
GCTAATCGGTGCTGAGAATTGGCATTTTTGCAGATCTACACCGTCATCGACTCCTTCACGTCTGCAAGCAACTCGGTCATGTCCTATATCCAAGCGATCCTGAACGGTACCAACAAGGATTACGATTCTTCGCTCGGTACGACGATGGCGTGGATCTACTTCCTCGTCGTTATCCTGATCGTTGCGGTGGTCGCCGGCGTGCTTTCGGCGTACATCTTCTATCAGAGAAAGGAGACTTGATCTGACATGACTAACACTAACGGAAACGTCACGAAGGTTACGAAAGAAAGCAAGAACCGCATCCGCGTCGAGTTTGAAAGAACGAATGCGTGGGAGAGATTCAAGATCAAATACCTCTCGCTGAACTTTTTGGCGAAAACGGTCTTCGTGATCTTCAGAATCGTCCTGTTGCTTGGTATTTCGTACATCATCCTCTACCCCTTTATCACCAAGATCGCCGGCTCTTTCATGACTCCTGAGGATTTTGCCGACGTCACGGTGGCACTCATTTCGAGAAATCCAACCTTTGACACCTACAAGGCGATCGTCCAATATAACCACTATTGGGATGCCGTAGCAAGAACGGCGGGTATTTCGCTCGTCACCGGACTTGTACAGACCTTCGCGTGCTGTCTTATCGCATACGGTCTTGCCAAGTACAAGTTCAAGGGCAACAAGATCCTCTTCTTCTGCGTCATCTTCACGATGATCGTTCCCCACACCACCCTGCAGACCGTTATGACGAGAACCTTTGCGTACTTCGATATCGGTATGTTCGGTAAGGGCATCATCCGTCTGCTCGGCGGTCAGCCGATCAGCCTGATGAACACCTATTGGCCTATGGTCATCCTCTCGATGACAGGTCTTGCCTTCAAGAACGGCCTTTACATCTTCATGCTTCGCCAGTTCTTCAAGGGCATTCCCGACGAGCTTGAGGAATCGGCTTATATCGACGGCTCGGGTATCTTCAGAACCTTCGCTCAGATCATCCTGCCCCTCTCGATCCCCATGCTCATTACCGTATTCCTCTTCGCGTTCTCCTGGCAGTGGACTGATAACTTCTACGTGTCGATCTTCTTCACCAGCCGTGACGCATACACCTTTACCAAGATCTACGCCGTTCCTCAGCCCTTTACCGAGGCTGTCAACGCCGCAGGCGGCGGCAACTTTGAAGCCGCTATCAAGAACACCGTGTCCTTGATGATCATGGCTCCGCTGATCGTGGTTTACCTCTTCTGCCAGAGATTCCTTGTACAGGGTATCGAGCGTTCGGGTATCACCGGTTAAGCACAGACCTATCCAAAGAAGGAGGTTGCTTGCATTTTGCAAACGACCTCCTTTTACCTTTCGTTTCGTTTTACTTTTCACTAATCTTAAGGTTGCGGGCGTATTGCTCGCAGAAAGGATCAGAACATGGCTAAAATTACATTTATGGGCGCGGGAAGCACGGTGTTTGCCAAAAACGTTTTAGGCGATACGATGCTCGTGGACTGCTTTCACGATATTGAGATCGCGCTTTACGACATTGACGCCGACCGTCTTGAGGAGTCGTATCTGCTGATCGATGCTCTGAACAAGAACATCAACGAGGGACGTGCCACGGTGAAGAAATATCTCGGCATTGCCGAGAGAAAAAAGGCGCTTCGCGGCGCAAAGTTCGTCGTGAACGCCATTCAGGTCGGCGGCTACGAGCCCTGCACCGTGATCGATTTTGAGATCCCGAAGAAGTTCGGTCTGCGTCAAACGATCGGTGATACGCTCGGGATCGGCGGTATTTTCCGCGGTCTTCGCACGATTGCTGTTCTTGCCGGCTTTGCTGAGGATATGGAAGAGGTCTGCCCCGACGCGTATTTCCTCAATTACACTAATCCGATGGCGATCCTCTCGGGCTATATGCAGCGCTACACAGGCGTGAAAACGGTCGGCCTTTGCCATTCGGTGCAGCACTGCTCGCACGGGCTGCTCGATCACCTCGGTATGAAGGACAAGCTTGAGGGAAGATACGAGCTGATTGCAGGTATCAACCACATGGCGTGGCTGCTCGAGATCTACGACAGGGAAGGCAACGATCTGTATCCCGAGATCCGCCGCCGTGCAAAGGAGATGAATGCAAGCGAGAGGCATTGGGATATGATCCGTTTTGATTATATCGATAAGCTCGGCTATTACTGCACCGAATCAAGCGAGCATAACGCCGAGTACAACTGCTTCTACCTGAAGCCCGATAAGCCGGAGCTTGTGGAGAAGTTCAACATTCCGCTTGACGAATATCCGAGACGCTGTGTGGAGCAGATCGCCAATTGGAAGCGACAGAAGGATGAGATCATGGCAGGCGGCGCGCCGAGTCACCGACGCACGGGCGAATACGCCTCCTATATCATGGAAGCCATTGAAACAGATCGCCTTTACAAGATCGGCGGCAACGTGCTTAATCGCGGCAGCATTGAAAATCTGCCCTACGAGGCCTGCGTGGAGGTGCCTTGCCTTGTGGACAAGTACGGCATTCATCCCACCAAGGTAGGCCGATTGCCGGTCCAGCTTGCCGCTATGAACATGACCAACGTCAACTGCCAGCTCCTTACGATAGAGGCGGCTGTCACGGGAAAAATGGAGCATGTCTATCAGGCAGCTATGCTTGACCCCCACACGGGCGGTCAGCTTTGTCCTGACGAGATCGTTGCCATGTGCAACGAGCTTCGTGACGCGCATGAGGCGGCAGGCTATCCCATCTTTCGCACACCTGAAAACAAGCATCTTCTCTGAAACGAACAGAAAACACGCCCGTTTCCGTACGGAAACGGGCGTGTTATTGTGTGCGCCGTCGGGCGGTCTGAGAGCGAAGCGCGAAAGGGCGCTCTCGCACGCGAAAGCGGTCGATCGACCTTTTGAAGCACTTTTGGTTAGCGCATACAAACCGTTCTGTAAGCCGCGCTGTTCAGACGACCGTCAGAGTATCATAATGAGAAGGATCGCAAGGGCAAGGATCACCCACGCCGCAGCAAAGGCAGCGAGCAGGTACCAGTATTTCGGTTTGCCGTAGCGCTTCTTTTTGGGCATCGTCAGCGCGGGAATAAGGAAGACGATGGGTGCAACGAAGCCGAGAAGGGCGTAAAGAATCCAGAAGAGTGTGACGATCAACCTCTGATAGTCCGTGGAATCCTGATATCCATCTTGTCTCTCAATCCCGAACTCGTAATCGTATACTTCCATCGAGTCGATCACGCTGCGAAGACTTATGATCTCGTCTTCACTTAGCTGAACGAGCGTCAGCTCTCCCTGACGGAAGGATAGGTTGCCCTCCGCGTCGAAATGCGAGTTGTCAAGCGAGGGATAGTTCAGGTAGAAGAGAAGTCCGTCCAGGTCGAAGATCGCACCGTAGACGTAGCCTAAGCAGTTATTCCCGTCCATTGCGTTCAAAAGATACATGCTGCAGTTTCTGAGAGCAGAGACGGGGTAGGTGACGTTGCGATCGCCCGACTCTCGTGCTGCTTCATAGCTTTCAATCCGGCTTTTGTCAAGGTCAGCGATATAGCCGTAGTCGTTCGTGATGCGGTAAGAGGCGGGGGAGGAGAAGAGTGCGTCGAGCCTTTCAGCCCCCGTTTCGGTGGCGTAGACAAGATAGTCGTCGGCATAAAACCATACCACGTCATCGTTATCCTTGCGTGAATAAGGCGTGTAATAGCCCGAAAGAAGGGGATGGTAGAGATCGTCTGAATAGCAATAGATCTCATCGGCGTAGACGACGAAGGGGTAATCGCCTTCATAATAGCGGTAGTCGTTGAGGCCGTCAGAGAGTGTCATGCCATCCTCGCTGATGCTCCAGCGTACCGTGCCGTTTGAGTTGCGATCCCTGCCGTCGTCCTCGCCTTCGGCAGAGACGGTGACACCCGGGGAGCCGATCAGAAGCAGGAGAGCCAAGAGAAGCGAGGCGGCGCGTTTAATAAGCGTTTTTTTCATCACTGTTGCCTCCTTTAGGTCAGATTGAGCCGATGCTCGATCCTGTCGCGTGTCATAAAGTAGAACATGAGACCTGCGCCGCCGACGATCACAGAGACGAGAAGTAAGAAGAGCGCCAGCAAGAAATGCACCATACCTGACGGGAGTTCAAGGGTGATATAAAGGATGGCGTCGATCCCGACGAGAACAAAGGCTGAAAAAAGCAGGGAAATGATCGCGTTTAAGCCGTACATGATGGCGGCGCCGATGCCGATGCCTGCGAGCAGCTTGGCTCTTCTGGCGATCACTGCGCCTACCGTGATGCAGAATTGGATCAGGGCGATCGAGGCAAATGCAAGCAGAACAATGAGGCCTATCCCCTCAAGGATATAGACGATCAGCCATACGCCGAGGGTCTGCCAGCCTTCCACGAAAAAGTCAATGATAGAGGTGAACAGATCAAGATTCAAAAGTCCGTCTCCGAAGTCGGGTGCGATCAGTGCAAAAATAAAGATGCAGAAGAGGAGAAGCAGGCCGAGAAAGCTCTCCCAGATCAGGGCGTTGAGCGTTTTTGAAAGGAGAAGCGTCTTGCGCTTGACGGGAAGCGTAAAGGTAAGGTAGCCCTCGTCGGAGTAAAAGTTCTGATAAAAGCGCAGATAGATCAGAAGCGAGACGAGGATGACCGAGCCGATCAGCGCAACGTATGCCGCCATGATAATGAATGTGCCGAAGAGATAGAGCAGAATGGGGGCATCGTCGTAGGCTGACAGAAGGCGAATGCTGATCGCTGCAGTGAAGGAAAGGCCGACAAGGGCGACGGCGATGATCCAGTAGTAGCGCGCAATGGCCTTAAAGTCGTGTTTTAATACAGAGCGGAACATCTGAACACCTCCCTGAAAAGCTCGTCAAGCGACCTTCCGTACTGACTGCGAACCTCGTCGGCATTGCCGAACATCGTGATCTGTCCGTTCGTGCCCATAAAGGCAAATTCGTCAAGCACCGGTTCAACGTCGTGGATCAAATGCGTGGTGATCACGACGGTCGCTTCGGGGTTGTAGCTACTGATGATGGTGCGGAGAATATAGTCACGGGCGGCGGGGTCGACACCCGCGATCGGCTCGTCAAGCAGATAGAGCTTGGCCCTGCGCGCCATGACCATGATGAGCTGCACTTTTTCCTTCGTGCCCTTCGAGAGGGTGCGAAGCCGCGCCCCTGAGTCAATATTCAGCTCCTTCAGCATGCGCTCTGCCGCTTCGCTGTCGAAATCATTGTAAAATTCGGCAAAATAGGCAACGAGCTCTCTGACGCGCATCTGCGCGTTGAAGTAGGTGCGCTCGGGCAGATAAGAGATGTAGGCGTTAGACTTCTCGCTTCGGCTTTCGCCACAGACGAGGATCTCGCCGCTGTCGGGCACGAGTATACCGCTGATGAGCTTGATCAGCGTGGACTTGCCGCATCCGTTCGGCCCGAGCAGACCGATGATCTTGCCGCTGACCAGCGTGCAGTTGAAGTCCTGTAGCACAGGAACGCCGCTTTTATAGCTTTTGCAGAGATTTTTGCATTCGAGAATGACACTCATAGACTGTTTTCCTCCTTTTCTATGATGGCGATCAGTTCGTCTTTTTTGATACCAAGCGATCGTGCCTCGGCAAGCAGGTTACGGACAGCCTCACGCCACTCGGTGTCTCTTGCGCGGGCGAGCACTCTTTCGTCCGAGGTGACGAATCTGCCGACCGTGCCTCTTGACGACAAAAGACCTTCCTCTTCAAGATGTGTCAGCGCCTTTTGCATGGTGTTTGGATTGACCGATGCCTCATACGCCAGCTGACGCACCGATGGGATCTGGCTGTCAGGGGGGTACTGTCCGTTGATGATATCACGCCTGAGGCGTTTGGCGATCTGCAGATAGACGGCTTCATTGCCGTTAAATTGCCACGCCATAGACATTCACTCCTCTCTTGTACTACTGTACTAATACAATAATACACCATATCTGCCGATTTGTCAAGAGGGTAGCGACATTTTCCCGAAAAGCGGGCGATTTTTGAGGCGCATAAAAAATGCCCTTGTCGGAAAGTGGCTATTTAAGCGGCTTTTCGTCATTTTTGCGATGAAGAAAGGATGCATTTTAATCATCGGCAAGGTGTGAAAACAGGCGTAATGTCGCTTGTTTTTATCAAAAAGTGCATAAATAGAAACGTCTGTTCATAGAGTGTATCAGAACGCTTTGGCGAAAAATGCCATGAAGGGGTGCTTTTCATATGTTTGTCTATTCGGTTAAAGGATCAACGCTCAAATTCTTCGGCGCGCTTGCGCTGTCTCTTGCTGTGCTTATACTGCTGGTGATCTTCGTACCCACCGTCGATAGCTCTGCTCTTGAAACCGGCAAGGAGATCACCTATACAGGCGTTCGCAGTCATGCCGATCGCGCGGCCTTTCTCATGCAGTTCGGTTGGGAGATCGCCTCCGAGCCCATCCTCGACGAGAAGGTGCTGATCCCCGCGGAATTTGATAAGGTCTTCGTCAATTACAACGAGCTTCAGAAAACGCAGGGGCTGGATCTTTCGCGCTATCAGAAAAAGACGGTGCAGCATTACCGCTATGAGATCACGAATTACGGTACGGATGAGACAGTCTACGCCAATCTGCTGATCTATCGCGGCAGAGTGATTGGGGGAGACATCTCCTCTGCCTCTATGAACGGCTTTGTTTGCGGCTTTTCGCGCGCACAGGAAGAGGCAAAGTAACTTGACAAAAGGGCGAAAAGGGTGTACAATCGGGATGATACTGAAAGAAAGAGACATCATTTATGGAATACACCTACGTTGCAACCTGTCTTTTTGGCCTCGAGCATTATCTCGGTGAGGAAATAGATGCTCTCGGGTATACGCGCGTCAACACGATTGACGGTCGCGTGATCTTTCGCGGGCCTGCGGAAGCGGTGGCACGCTGTAATATATGGCTTCGATCGGCAGAGCGTCTTTTCGTCATGCTCGGTGAATTTCACGCCGATAGCTTTGACGCGCTTTTTGAGGGCACGAAGCGTCTTGCCTGGGAGGAATGGATCGGTAGATCCGATGCCTTTCCCGTCAGCGGTCACGCGATCAAAAGCCGCCTCTATTCGATTCCCGATTGTCAGTCGATCGTCAAAAAAGCGATCGTCAGCCGCCTTTCGGCAAAATACGGGGTTACGTGGTTTGAGGAAAGCGGCGTGACGTATCCCATTGAGTTCTTTATACTGAACGATAATTGCATGCTTCTCATCGATCTTTCGGGCACGGCACTTCATAAGCGCGGTTATCGCCCGATCGCCAACGCCGCGCCCTTGCGCGAGACGCTTGCCGCTACGCTTGTGAAGATCGCCCGACCGCGTGAAGACGTGCTTTTCTGGGATCCGATGTGTGGCAGCGGCACGATTGCCATTGAAGCGGCTATGCTGATGGCGAATATTGCGCCGGGCGGAAAGCGCACCTTCATTGCCGAGCGCTTTCCGCAGATCGACAAGCGCGTCTGGCTTGCCGCGCGCGAGGAGGCGTCCGACGCGGTAAAGACCGATACGGTGTTTGAGGCTTATGCTTCGGATATTGATCCCGAGGCGGTCGAGATCGCCAAAGCCAACTGCACACGCGCGGGCGTTTCCAAATGGGTGAAGGCCTTCTGCCGAAACGCACTTGAGATCAAAACGGGCGGCAGACGCGGTACGATCGTTACCAATCCCCCATACGGCGAGCGCCTTTTTACGCCGGAAGAGACCGAAGCGCTCTATCGCGAAATGGGACGGCATTTCGCCACGCTGGATGCCTGGCAGATCTATATTCTCACCTCGCACGAGGGCTTTGAAAGGCTTTACGGCAGACGTGCCGACAAGGTACGCAAGCTGTATAACGGCATGATCCCCTGCCACTACTATCAGTTTTTCAAAAAGCGAGACGGCGTACCCGATCGCCACGGCTCTTTTGGCGACAAGGGCGGTAACAATTTTGCGAAAAAGCCTTATTATAAAAAGGATGACCGCAAAAAATAGATGGCTTCGGTTTTGTGAACGGCGGCTTGATAAGGAGAGTCAGCGCTTGTGCGGCTCTCCTTTTTCGTTTTCTTTAAAAAATTGCAAAATCACTTGACAAAGCATGAAAAAATGATATAATACAGTAAACTGTTGAGTGAGAGATAAAGGATCATCAGCGCCCACAGAGAGTCGGCGGTGCTGGAAGGTCGGCGGTATGCGGTGATCCAAATGGACTCACGAGGGCGCGGAGGAACGCATGGCAAGTATTCCGCGACGCGTCGGCGCGTTATTGCCGAAGGATGTGTTTTTCTCTGCATCCGATGAGTGGGCGAGCTTTCGCCAAGCAAGGTGGTACCGCAGGAGTGTTATGCTCTTGTCCCTGCATGATTTTTGGGGGACGAGGGCTGTTTTTTTGTTCTTCGTCCAAGAAAGAGGTAACGATCATGACTAAGATCCCTTACAAAGTCTATTTAACCGAGAACGAGATCCCGAAGTATTGGTATAATGTTCGCGCCGAGATGAGGCAGGATATTGCGCCGCTTCTTCATCCCGAAACGAAAAAGCCGATCACGCTTACCGATCTCGAGCCGATATTCTGCCGTGAGCTGGCTAAGCAGGAATTGAATAACACCGACGCGTGGATCGAGATTCCCGAAGAGGTACGCGATTTCTATAAAATGTACCGTCCATCGCCGCTGGTGCGCGCGTATTGTCTTGAGAAGGCACTCGGCACGCCTGCCCATATCTACTATAAATATGAGGGAGGCAATACGTCAGGCAGTCACAAGCTGAATTCTGCCATTGCACAGGCCTATTACGCCAAGGAGCAGGGTCTCAGGGGTCTGACCACCGAGACGGGTGCAGGTCAGTGGGGCACCGCCCTTTCGATGGCGTGCGGCTACTTCGGTCTTGACCTCAAGGTGTTTATGGTCAAGTGCTCTGCCGAGCAAAAGCCCTTCCGATGCGGCGTGATGGAGACCTACGGCGCGTCTGTCACGCCTTCTCCCTCTATGGAAACGGCGGTTGGCAGAAGGATCAACGAGATGTATCCCGGTAACTCGGGAAGCCTCGGCACTGCCATTTCCGAGGCTGTCGAGGTGGCGCTTGCCACCGAGGGCACGCGTTACGCCTTGGGTAGCGTTATGAGTCAGGTCATGCTTCATCAAACCATCATCGGTCTGGAATCGATCAAGGCGTTTGAAAAGATTGGGGAGTATCCCGATACCGTCATCGGCTGTGCAGGCGGCGGCTCGAATCTCGGCGGCTTGATGGCACCCTTTATGTCCGACCGCCTCAACGGAAGGAAAAGTCCGTATTTCATCGCAGTTGAGCCTGCATCCTGCCCCTCGCTCACGCGCGGCAGGTTCGGTTACGACTTCTGCGATACCGGTCACGTTACACCGCTTGCAAAGATGTATTCGCTTGGCAACGGCTATATTCCCTCGGCGTCTCACGCGGGCGGTCTTCGCTATCACGGCATGAGCGCCATCCTCTCTCAGTTATACCACGACGGCTTTCTCGACGAAGCGAGAAGCGTCAAGCAGACAGACGTTTTTGATGCCGCCACGACTTTTGCACGTGTCGAGGGCATTCTGCCCGCGCCCGAAAGCGCACATGCCATCCGCGTAGCGATCGACGAGGCACTCAAGTGCAAGGAAAGCGGCGAAGAGAAGGTCATTCTCTTCGGTCTCACCGGCACGGGCTACTTCGATATGTACGCCTATATGGCACACAATCGAGGCGAAATGACCGACTACGTTCCCACCGACGAAGAGCTTGCCAAGGGCTTTTCTACCATGCCGTCGATTGAATAAAACAAAAAACAGAGCAAGAAAGGGCTGTACTCTTAAGGACAGTTTTTGGAGTATGTTACCTACCGACAGAAAAGCAGAAACCGCAGA
>CAZYFC010000048.1:0-9911 GCA_964646715.1 uncultured Lachnospiraceae bacterium | reverse complement strand
CGCAGAGCATCTTTCGATCGGTCAGGAGGTCGACGCCAAGATCATTGGCGTTGATCACGACAAGAAAAAAGTCAGCCTTTCCATTCGCGCGCTCATCGTTCCCGAAGAGGAAACCGAGGCTGCAGCTGAGGAAATTGCAGAAGAAATGGCTGAATAATCCGGCAAAACAGGCGTATCACGGCTCGTCGGTGGTGAATAATCAACGGTCGTTCTGCCGTCGTTCAGGTTAAAAACAGGCGAAAAAAGCGAAGACCACCCCTTGTATCTTTGTACAATGTTTGCAAAACTATAAACGTTTTGTAAACGATCTGTGAATGATTTTGCACTCACGGTGCTACTTATCGTTGATAAATACCCTCTTTTTACCTGCTTTGATATCTGCCTTGTGCAGAAAAAACGACGTGTTTCGCCCCTTTAGAGGTCTGCCTGACAGGCTGTGGACACAGGGCTTTTTGCCGCTGCTTTCCTCTGCTTTACCGGCAGGTCTTCGGGCAGATCAATACTGCTTGACCCAACCGGAAAAGCCTTGCTTTGCGCATGCTTTTTCTCTTCGCGATCCCCGAAAGATCCCATGTCCGGTGTCCTCCGATTTATGGCATCTTTACCATAAACTGGGCAGGAATTTTTGGACTTTTTTACGCAAAAAAGGCAAAAAGACACTTGACAAAATGCCAAATTTGGTGTATAAATAATATAGGCTGTTATAGTCTCCCGAATTGTAGAGGTTCGTGACGACGATTAGCTAACGAAAAAAAGATGAAAAGGAGAAATTTTCATGAAGAAAGCATTCAAAATCAGTGCTGTGCTGTTGGCACTGGTCATTGTGGCTGCTTTAACTGTTGCCTTTTCTGTTGGTGCCGCTCCTACCGATCTTGATGGTACCAATTTCAGAACCGAAATCAAAAAAGGCGGCGAATTTAAGCTTACTGAAGACATCGGTAGTCTTACCGATACAGAGGTTATCTACATTGGCGAGAACGTGGTTCTCGATCTGAACGGACACACCATTTCGTCCGGCGTTACCGGCGGTCTGTTCATTCAGTCTGGTGTTGCTAACCCCGGCGATATCATCATCACCGACTCCGTTGGCGGCGGCGCTATCATCGCCCCCGACGCAACTCTTTTCGACAACACTGCCGGTACTGTTAAGATTCAGGGCGGTACGATCGTGGCTGCCGGCCTTCTGACCGACACCTGCACCTGCACCGCTACCGTTCAGGGCTCCGGCAAGGCAGGCGACGGTGCTACAAAGGCTACCTGGACCTCCTTCGATCCCTCGAGCTATCTCGTATGGGGTTATGATAAGGTTTCCGAGGCTTCCCCTGCTTCTGCTGACGCAGGCTTCCGCTCGATCCCCAAAGAATACACCATTACTTACGAGCTTCCCAACGGTGCTGTTCACACCAACCCTTCCGTTTACGATATCGAGACTCCCGATATCAGCCTCGACTATGCTGCCGCTCCCGGCTATGACTTCGTTGGCTGGTACATCAAGGAAGACGGAGCTGAGCAGAAGGTCAGCACCATTGTTACCGCTACTCACCTGTACGACATCACCATCGTTGGTAGATTCACTCCCAAAACCTACAAGATCAACTACAACCTGGATGACACCATGACCAATGCTGTCTCCAATCCCTCCACCTTTGATGTCACCATGGCGGATGTCAAGCTTGCAACTCCTACCAAGCTCGGTGCCAAATTCATCGGTTGGTTCGACGCTCCTACCGGCGGTAACAGAGTTGAAAGCATCGCTTGCAGCACGACTTACAACGATGTTAACGTGTATCCTGTGTTTGAGCTTATCAACTATAACATCACCTACGTTCTCTACAACGGCAGCGTTGCCGACGGCAACCCTGCTACCTACACCGTAGATGATGCGATTACCTTTAATCCTGCATCCAAGATCGGCTATACCTTTGACGGCTGGTATGACGATGCGGTTGAAGGCAACGCGGTGACCGGTATCGAAGCCGGCTCTACCGGCGACGTAATCGTTTACGCTCGCTATGCTACCATTGAGTACACGATCACCTACAATCTCAGCGGCGTGGATGTAACCAATGAGGCAAGCTTCCCCACCTCCTACAACTATGAAACAC
The DNA here is from genome assembly GCA_964646715.1 of uncultured Lachnospiraceae bacterium. Classification (GTDB taxonomy): domain Bacteria; phylum Bacillota; class Clostridia; order Oscillospirales; family CAG-272; genus RGIG1993. Next base: position 7,806 of record CAZYFC010000048.1, on the reverse strand, counting down.
CCACCTTCGCGCTTCCTGTTCCCGAGACTGCTCCCGGTCAGACCTTTACCGGCTGGGTCGACGCAGACGGCAACACCGTAAGCATTATTGAGGTTGGCTCATACGGCAACGTGGAGCTTACCGCCACCTGGCAGAAGACTCAGTATAAGCTCTTCTACTACTTCGGTATCGGCGTTTCTACCAGCAGCGTTAATAACACCGCTAACACCACCGAGTACTTCACCTACGATCAGACGGTGATCCTTAAGCCCGCCTCCAGAGCGTACTACGATTTCGCAGGCTGGTTCAATGCAGATCCTGCCGATCCCTCCGCTACCGAGCTTGAGAAGGATGCTGACGGCAACTGGATCATTCCCGCAAACACCACCAATAACGTAACCGTTTACGCTAAGTGGACTCCCACCGAGTACACCATCACCTATGACGAGGACGGTTATATGTGGGAGCTTGATAAGGATGACGAAGGCAACTATAAGTTTGACGCTGCCGACAACTTCATCTTCAAGCTTGACACGGCAGGCGACAAGATCAAGATCATGCTTGATGACACGGCTGTTCTTGAAAATGCTCCCGCAACCTACACCTGGCCCGCAGGCGTGACCATCCCCAGCCCTGTACGCGTTGGCTTTGACTTCGTCGGCTGGTATGACACCGTAACCGAAACGCTCCTCACTCCCAATGCTGACGGCAACGTCGTTATCGCTCCTGAGAGCAGAAACGGTAACATGTCTCTCGTCGCAGAGTGGACTGTTGGCAGATATGACGTAACCATTCAGTATCAGTACAACGATGATTACTATGCTGCTAACAAGGAATTGATCGATTCTCTCCCCAACGGCCGCATCTTCTGGGAAGAAAAGCTCAACGTTGTTTACGACACCAACCCCGTTCACACCGTTGACTTCACCGCTTACAACGGCTTCGTTCCCGCAGCTTGGACCGTAACCATCACTAACGAAGATATGCTCGCCGGCGAGCCTATTATCGTTTACTTCGAGCCCGTCGTTCTCTCCACCACCTATGCTGACGGCAAGCTGGTCGTTACCTACTACGATGGCTCCAAGAAGAGTGTTGATATCAGCTCTCTCTCTTCTGTTAAGCTTCAGGATAACGCTCTGATCTACGTTACCGCTGACGGTTCGGAAACTCAGGTAGCTTCCATTCCCACTCAGGCTGACTTCGTAGCTCTTCAGAACACCGTTACCGAGCTCAACAATGCACTCACCACCCTTAAGACCAACCTTGAAAAGACCATTAGCGACAACAACGATGCTCTTACCGCTGAGATCAACAGCCTTAAGGCTTCTATCGCTACCAACCTTTCCAAGATCGAGCAGAACACCGCAAGCATCTCCGATCTTGAATCTCAGATCGCTGAACTCCAGGCTCAGATCGATGCTCTTGATAGCACCGACGGCACGCTCCTCGCGCTCGCTATCATCGCCGCAGTTCTCGCGTTCATCGCAGTTGTCGGCGTAGTTGTTCTCTTCGTTAAGAAGAAGTAATTCTCTTAGGGAACTGAGTTAACGCAAACAGTAAAAGGCTGTTGCAGCGTGTGCTGCAACAGCCTTTTTGCTTTGATCTCGACTGACAATCGCTGAAACAATCAAGCGAGTATAGTGATCCTTACAAAAGAGCATAGAACGGTCGGGTCGTTTGCCTCGCTTCAATCGTTCAAATCGCTGCCGTCGAGGATCATGGTGAAAATTTATTTGCTGTTCTTCAGATCGTTTTCGTACTTTTCAACCATCTTCTTAACCATCTGACCGCCGATAGAACCGGCCTGACGAGAGGTAAGATCGCCGTTATAGCCCTGGTTCATGGTTACGCCAACTTCGCTGGCTGCTTCCATCTTAAACTTATCAAGGGCTGCCTTTGCTTCGGGTACAAGCTTCTTATTGCTGGATGCCATAGTAATGACTCTGCCTTTCCTGTTAAACAGTGAATCATGTGAGAGAGTGTCTCATACATATATTCGCTGATCAAGTGATTCAAATCTATTTTCAATTGAGTCGCAAGAGCGGCTTCTTGTGGTCGCGCTTGCGATCACATACAACGTGAGGAGCATGAAAATGACGTCCTCTTCACGGATGAAGCGTGTGCAAAAAGCATCGGACTCTTTGCGGCTCTGGTAGTAGTATCGCCTGCTGTGACAATAGTATGCAGGTAAATATTTGCCAGCACGTCAGATATCATTTGTGAAAAACATTAAAAGGCAGAGAGACAAAAAGGTAGAAAAATCATGCATATAACGATTGCAATTCATGGCGCATTGTGGTACAATAACAAGAAGAAGTGTATCGTTTTATGCGTTTTCAATCAAATCAAGCGTTTGTTATGATATAAAACCGATGATTGCATACCCTCCGAAAGGACTGAATAACTATGACGAAAATTCTGAGAAAAGAGAAGCTGGCAGAAAACGTCACGCGTATCGTGCTGGATGCGCCTCTGATTGCCGCCTCGGCACAGGCGGGTCAGTTCGTGATCCTGCGTCCGAACGAGAATAGCGAGAGGATCCCTTTGACGATCGCCGATTTTAACCGTGAAAGCGGAGAGTTGACGCTCATCTATCAGACGGTCGGCAGAACGACTGCCGAGCTTGATCTGCTTGGGGAGGGTGATGCTCTTCTCAACCTCGCAGGGCCGCTCGGCAGAGCATCTGAATTTGACGGCATAAAGAAGGTTGCCGTTATAGGCGGAGGTTTGGGGTGCGCCATTGCCTATCCGCAAGCAAAGGCGCTTCACGCGCTTGGCGCTGAGGTCGATATGATCGCCGGCTTCAGAAGCAGATCGCTTGTGATCCTTGAGGATGAGATGAAGGCAGTCAGCGATCTGACGATCGTTACCGACGACGGTTCGTACGGCAAAAAGGGTCTTGTGACCGATGCGCTCAAAGAGAAGATCGATGCAGGAGCGAGCTACGATACCGTTATTGCTATCGGGCCTCCCATCATGATGAAGTATATCTCGCTGCTGACAAAACAATACGGCATTCACACGATCGTTTCCATGAATCCGATCATGATCGATGGAACGGGTATGTGCGGCGGATGCCGCCTGACTGTTGACGGGAAAATGAAATTTGCTTGCGTTGACGGTCCTGATTTTGACGGTCACCGGGTGGATTTTGACGAACTGATTCGCCGTAACGCCTCGTATAGAGACCAAGAGCAGGAGTCGATCCATCAATTCCATGAGTGCAATCTCTTCAAGGGTGCAAAGTAACCTTGAGGCGAAAGGAGAACACGATGGCTAACATGCAAAAAGAAAAAACGCCGATGCCTGAGCAGGCAGCGGATATTCGAAATAAAAATTGGGAAGAGGTCGCCGTCGGCTACACTGCCGAGCAGGCAATGAACGAGGCGGCGCGCTGTCTGAATTGCAAAAACGCGCCCTGTATGAACGGCTGTCCTGTTGCGGTGCGTATACCCGAATTTCTCGCCGCCGCCGCGAAGGGCGACTTTGTCGAGGCTTACCGTATCATCAGATCCACCAACAGTCTGCCTGCAATCAGCGGCAGGGTATGCCCTCAGGAGACACAGTGTGAAGGAAAATGCGTGCGAGGCATCAAGGGTGAGCCTGTTGCGATTGGCAGGATCGAGCGATTCTGTGCGGATTATGTTATGAAAGAGACAGGCGATGAAACGGCGCATTCCTGCGATACATGCCCTAATCGCGCTGCCTGCAAGGGCGAGGACAGTAGGGACAGGATCGCCGTGATCGGATCAGGTCCAGCCGGTCTTTCCTGCGCGGGTGATCTTGCACAGCGCGGCTATAAGGTGACGGTGTTTGAAGCACTTCACAAGGCGGGCGGTGTGCTCGTCTACGGTATTCCCGAATTTCGCCTGCCGAAATCGATCGTTGCCGCCGAGATCAAGATGCTTGAAGAATTGGGTGTTGAAATTAAGTGCGATATGGTGATCGGCAGAATACTTTCGATCGACCGTCTGTTTGAAGAGGGCTATAAGGCGGTTTTCATAGCAACAGGCGCAGGTCTTCCGCGCTTTATGGGCATTGAAGGTGAAAACGCCAACGGCGTATACTCTGCAAACGAATTTCTCACGCGTATCAATCTGATGAAGGCGTATCGCGACGATTACGGTACGCCGATCCGCAAGGGACAGGCTGTGGCAGTCGTGGGAGGCGGAAATGTGGCAATGGACGCGGCGCGCTGTGCTAAGCGCCTCGGTGCAAAGAAGGTCTATATCATTTACCGCAGAAGCGAGCATGAGATGCCTGCGCGCAGAGAGGAAGTACATCACGCCAAGGAAGAGGGCATTGAATTTCTCTTCCTCAACAATCCCACGAGGATCGGCGTGGACGAGAAGGGTAACGTCAAGGACGTCACCTGCGTGAAGATGGTGCTCGGTGAGCCTGACGCATCAGGCAGACGCAGTCCTGTCGCTGAGGAAGGCTCAGAATATGCTATTCCGGTCGATACCGTCGTCATGGCGGTCGGCACGTCACCGAATCCCCTGATCCGTATGACGACCCCCGGACTTGACACCGACAGACGCGGTTGCATCGTCACCTCGGACGGTGTAACGACCACACGCGAGGGCGTATATGCGGGCGGCGACGCGGTCACGGGCGCGGCAACTGTCATTCTCGCCATGGGTGCCGGCAGAGAAGCGGCAGAGAAGATAGACGCTTATCTGAAACAAAAGCAGGAATAAAGTCAAAAGGGCCTGTGACGCAGGCTCTTTTGGTTTTTATAAAAGATTGAAGGCGAGTAGGCTGCTGTCAACAGCGTCATGACGTTGACTCACGGGGTACTGTTTCTACCGGAACAGCACCCGCTGATGCGGATCGGTATGCGGATGCAGACGAAACAGCAGGCCGATAGAAGAAAAACACCTTTTCCGAAACGGAAAAGGTGTTTTTGCGCTTGATTCAGCGGTTTACGGTCTTAGAATACGATATCTGCGTTCGTGATGCAACGGATGCCGTGGCTCGTGAGAAGCTCGACTGTTTTTGCGTTATTCTCAACACGGATGATAATATACGCCTTTTCCTGCTTGATGGCGAGGAAATCGTACATATATTCAATATTGATGAGTGCGTCGTCGAGGATGCGAAGCACCTTGGCAAGGCCGCCGACTGCGTCGGGAACTTCAACGCCGATGACCTGATTAATGGTCACGACGAAGCCGCTCTCCTGAAGCACACGCTTGGCTCCCTCAGGATCACGGACGATCAAACGGAGAATGCCGAAATCTGTGGTGTCAGCGATGGTGAGTGCGCGGATATCGATGTTAGCGTTTGCAAGGACCTCGGCAATGCCGGACATGCTGCCCTGCTTATTCTCTACAAAAACAGAGATCTGACTGATTGTCATGGGAAATACCAACCTTTCAATAATAATTCGTTGTGTTTTCTCAATACGATCTGCGTCGGTTAATGGAGCTTTCTGTTGTCGATGACGCGCTTTGCCTTGCCGGTCGAGCGTTCGATCGAGTTGGGTGCGACGAAGGTGACCTTGGCGCTGACACCGAGCAGAGATTTAAGGGCATCGGCAAGATGGCGCTCTGCTTTGCTGATATTGGAGACGGTGTCAGAGAAGATCTCGTCGGTGACCTCAACCTTGACTTCAAGCGTGTCGAGGTTGTTGACGCGGTCGACGATAATGAGGTAGTTGGGAGAATGGCCCTCGCGGATGAGCACCGTTTCGATCTGAGAGGGGAAGACATTGACACCGCGGATGATGAGCATATCGTCACTTCTGCCGCGCGGCTTGGACATGCGGCAGAAGGTTCTTCCGCAGGTGCATTTTTCCCTGGTGACGACACCGATGTCACGGGTGCGGTAACGGAGCAGGGGGAACGCTTCCTTTGTAATGCAGGAGAAGACGATCTCGCCCTCAGCACCCTCGGGGAGAACCTCGCCTGTGTCGGGATCGATGACCTCAATGATAAAGTGGTCTTCGTTGACATGCATGCCGCTCTGTGCAGAGCATTCGTACGCAACGCCCGGACCCATGATCTCGGTGAGACCGTATATATCGTATGCCTTGATGCCGAGCTTCTTTTCGATGACGCGGCGCATCTCCTCCGTCCAGGGCTCTGCGCCGAAGATACCTGCCTTCAGCTTGATCTTGTCCAGCGTGATGCCCTCAGCCTCAAGCGATTCTGCGAGGTACATAGCGTAAGAGGGCGTACAGCAGAGGATGTTAGATCCGAAATCCTGGAAGATCGTGAGCTGTCTTGCCGTGTTACCTGAGGAGACGGGAAGGGCAATGGCACCGATGCGGCGCGCGCCTCTGTGGAGGCCGAGACCGCCTGTAAAGAGGCCGTAGCCGTAGGAGACATGGACAATGTCGGTTTTTTCACAGCCGACTGCGGCGAGCTGACGTGCGCAGATATCGCCCCAGACAGTGAGGTCGTTTTCTGTGTAGCCCGCCACGATCTGTTTACCCGTCGTGCCGCTTGAAGCGTGCATCGTAGCCACCTCCTCCATCGGTACGGCAAAGAGACCGAAGGGATAAGTGTCGCGCAGGTCATTTTTGTAGGTGAAGGGGAGCTTGTGTAGGTCAGCAGTCGACTTGATATCGTCGGGCGTTAAGCCGAGCTCCTCCATTTTGGCGCGGTAGTGTGGGACATTCTCGTAAACGCGCTTGACAGTGTTGACAAGGCGCTCATTTTGCCAGAGTGTGATCTGTTCGCGGTCGGCGGTTTCGATTTCTTTTTGCCAGAACTGTTCCATGTTGATCGTTCCTTTCCACGTATATGGATTTATTGTGCGTTGTAACCGAGAGCGAATGCCTTTTCGTTAACGGCTACAAATTTGGGTGCAACGGTCTTGCCGATGGCTTCGATCCATTTCCGGTAGGGGATGGGCAGAGATTTGGCGAGTGCGCCCATCAGCGCGATGTTGACGGCTCTTGCAGAGCCTGCCTCTGTCGCAAGGGTGAGCGCATCCAGCGTGTGGATCGAAGCACCCTTGGCGGCGAGGGCTTCGAGGATTTCCGAAGGATAGGTGGCAGCCCCGATAATGACGGGCATGGGATCGATCTCCTGTGTGTTGACGATCACCTTGCCGTCTTTGGCAAGGTATTCTGCGTAGCGAGCAGCTTCGAGCTTTTCAAAGGCGATGATGAAGTCAGCCTCGCCTTTATCGATGATCGGAGAGGTGACCTTTTCACCGAATCGGACGTAGGTGACGACTGAGCCGCCGCGCTGACTCATGCCGTGTACCTCTGAGACCTTGACGTCGTAGCCCTCGTCAACGAGAAGTCTGCCGAGGAGCTTGGAGGCGAGAAGACTGCCCTGACCGCCGACACCGACGATCATTAAATTGGTGGTTTTAGACATGATGCACCTCCTTACTGTGTGACGATGGCGTCGAAATGGCAGAGCTGTGCGCAAACGCCGCAACCGACGCAGAGCGTTGCGTCGATCTTAGCTTTTCCTGCCTTGATGCTGATGGCGGGACAGCCGAGCTTCATGCACATCTTGCAGGTGCGGCATTTGTCTCTGCTGATCACGAGCGCGGGCTTTGCTTTGACACTCTTGAGCAGTACGCATGGGCGTCGCGAGATGATGACAGAAGGCCCTTCGTAGGCAAGCTCTTCCTTCACGGCCTTGTCGCAGGCGGTGAGATCGTAGGGATCGACGACTCTTACGCGCTCAATACCGACGGCGCGGCAGAGCGTTTCGAGGTCGACCTTTGAGGCGGGATCGCCCTTGATGTTGTAGCCTGTGGTGGGATTCTGCTGATGTCCCTTCATGCCCGTGATCGAGTTATCAAGGATAATTAAGGTCGAATTTGAGGCGTTATAAGCAATATTGACAAGTCCTGTGATGC
>CAZYFC010000047.1:0-9994 GCA_964646715.1 uncultured Lachnospiraceae bacterium | reverse complement strand
GATGCTATTATAGCATATATAAATTCATTTTGCAATACCAAAAATTATTAATTTTTTATGAACAGATGCATCCTGCTCCGGAGGTCGCTCATGAGCTCTTGACTCCGCAGGTCACGACAGAGGCGCAGCGTATCAGTCGGACATACGGATCAGCACCCTACGGGTGCTTTGGACTTGCACCGATCCACAAATACCCATTCAAAGCTCTTAATGAGATCAGGGGAGCTTCTTTTAAAAAAGCTCCCCTTGCACCTTACAGTGTATTGCCGATATACTTCAAAAACCGCTGAATGTGGGTATCCCAATACTCCCAGGTGTGCGCGCCATCGTGTTCCTCATAGCAAAAATCAAAAGGATCACCCTCAAAGCTCTCGAAAAAATTCTTGGTAAATCTGGCAGCGTCCATACAGAAATCGTCATGCCCGATAGAGAGAAAGACGCGTGGCACAGGCTTACCGTCACGCAGGATCTTCTCAGCGCTTTCAGTGATACGCTCCTCGGAATCCTTGGTGTCTTTTCCGTGAACGCGCTTGAAAAGCCCCCAATGGGTCTCAGGATCGATACTGTCCGTATCGTCGGGGATCACGGGATTGAAGATACCTGCCGAAAGACAGCCGATGACAGAATAGCTTTCGGGATTGGCAAGACCGATCTTCAAAGAGCCGTCACCGCCCATCGAAAGGCCGCAGATATAGTTATCCTCGCGTCTGTCGGAGAAGCCGTAGTAGTTGCGTAAAACGGCAGGCAGCTCCTTGGAAATATAGTCGTAGAATCGTCCACCGTGGGCTAGGTTGGCATAGCTTGAGATCTCCACGTCGGGCATGACAACCGCCATACCCAAGGGTGCAACGTAGCGCTCAATAGAGGTGCGGCGAAGCCATATCGTGTGATCGTCCGACGCGCCGTGGAGAAGCCACAGCACGGGAATGCGCTCCTTTTCAACCGAGTCCATGCCGATCTGCCTCGTCGCCTTCTGCGGCAGGATCACATAACAGCCAACGCCCCTTCCGAGCACGTCGGAATGATGAAACATATGAATGAGTGCCATCAGCCATTCCCCCTCTTTCCTTCAAGCAGATCAAGCAGGATCTCGATCTCGCTGTCCCAATATTGCCAATCGTGACCACCCTCCCCCTCACGGTAGGTAAGGTCATAGCCGAGGGCTTCAAGATGGGCCTTCATGCGGCGGTTTTCATGCAGAAGAAGGTCGCTTGTACCGCATGCCATATAGACGTAGGGCAAAGGCATTCCCTCCCTCCTGACCCTTGCAGCAAGATGATAGAGGTCGTTCTTCGAGCCGTCGAACTCTGCAAGAGACCCGAATATATCCCCGAAGTAATTGTCCCCCTCGCGGTAGATCTCCCTGGGGTCGAACGCACCCGAAAGGGGCGCGGCAAGCGAGAAGGTTTCGGGATAGGTCAGCGCGATAGCAAGAGAACCGTAGCCACCCATCGAATTGCCTGCAAGATAGGTGTCCTCGCGCTTATGTGACATACCGGGAAAGAAGGCGCGACAGATCTTGGGCAATTCTTCCCCCACAAAGGTGCGATAGGCGTAGCCGTAGCGCATATCGGTATACCAGCCGAGATAGGTGGTAGGCATCACGATAGCGATCTTCTTTTGAGAAGCATAGCGCTCAAGAGAGGTCATGCGCGCCCAGGTCGTGTGGTCGTCACTCATCCCATGGAGAAGATACAGCGTGGGGTAACGCTCCCCCTTTTTCACACCGTTTGGCACACGGCGCTCTTCCTCGGTAACAGGCAGGATCACGTTCATCGACATGCACATACCGAGCGCATCCGAGAAAAAATTCACTTCCAGAAAGGCCATAGACATCAGCTCCTTTATCTTAGTACTGCCTTCAGTATAGCACAAATTCCTATTAAGGTCAAGAAAAAAACCATGCGGCTTTTTCGACGCATGGTTTCGCTTTTATTCGTTGAAGAGCGACTTTTCAGCGAAATTCTTCTGAAGAAAGGCCTTGATAGAGGCATCGTATTTCTCGCGCGACACGCGACGCAGATGAGAGTGCGGGCCGTGGTCAAACCAGACGATCTCCTTGCCCTCGGCACGACAGGCGTTATAGAGTCGCTCCGCGTTGACCGGCAACGAGTAGGCGTCCTCTCGGCTGTGAAGCATGAGAAGTGGCTTATCAAGCGTTGAAATAACGTCGATCGGGCCGAGATCCATCTTGTGTCCGGTATAGAGCTTCAGCCACATTTTGACAAGCGCCATCGTCGGGAAGGTCGGCTTTTTCAGCTCAATAACGTGATTTTTGAAGCTCTCGTAGAAATTGGGATACATACCCTCCGCCGTCATGCCGACGAGATAATCGGGGCAATCGGGCGAAATCAATGCATACAGACTGCAGGCAGAACCAATGCAGATGCCATGAAGCACCACCTCTTCAACGCCAAAATCATCGTGCAGACGCCTCGCCCAGGCGATCACGTCCTTATGCTCTTCGAAGCCGAGCGTATTATACACGCCGTCGCTGTTGCCGTGTGCGCGCTGATCGATCGTCAGAACATTATAGCCGCTTTCGGCATAAGGACGCGCAAAGAAATAGCCGTAGCGAAGACCCTCGGTACGCCCCGGCACGATTATGACCGCCTTTTTATTGCCGAGGTCGAAGTATTCGGCGTAGAGGTTCAAGCCCTCGTTCACCATGTGAAGCTCAACCTTCTTCTCCCCGACCTCCCGGGCCCAGGCAAGACCGTCCTCGTAGATCTCGCGCTGTGTAGGCGCGCTATCCGAACATTCGCGCGTCCATTTCTCCTTGCTCGTACGCTTGAGATGCATCGTAAAGATGATATGCGTCACGATAAAGAAGGAAAGAATGCCGAAAAGAACGAGAGAGGCTGCAAAAACGATCAGAATAACGGTAAGAAATTCAGTCATCGGTTGGACCCTCCTTTGGCAGTTTGTTTTGTTCGTGTGCTTTTTTGAATACCTGCGAGTCAAGCTCTCGCTTCAGCTCTGCCACCTTCGCCATCACAAGCTCGTTCAGCGCCGTGATCTCTTCCTTTGTCGGATTAAGCGATGAACAGTAATCGGCAAGATCGATCTTCTTGCCGATCATCACACGCGTGCGTTTGAAGAAGCCGTAGTTGCCGTCAAGGATAACGGGCAGGATCGGCACACCGGCACGGAGCGCGATCATAATATAACTCGGCTTGAAGGGCTGTATCTGCCCGTCGGGCGTGTTGTGCGCCTCGGGATAGATCTGCAAAAGCCCCCCCGATTCAAGCACCTCCACACTTTCGTCGATAAAATGCATGCTCATCACGTCGCGGTCGGCGCGCACGCCACCGAAAAAGCGCATACCGAAGCCATAGAAGCGATTACGCTTATAGGGCATTTCGGAGAGAACGACATAGAGCTTGCGAAAAGGAAAAAGCAGGATCGTGAGAAAAAAGTCAAGCACGCCGTAGTGATTCGAAATGACGAGTGCTGCACCCTTTACGAAGCGGCTCTGCGCGCGTTTGTCCTCGTAATAGACTTTTTTCTTGAAAAAGAGCAGGTGGGCGGGCCATGCGGTGATCAGCGCAAGCCACCTGAAAAACTCGTAAAAAAGGTTCATAGCATTATCCGATCATGGTTTGAATAACACGCTCAAGGTCGGCAAGCGAGTAGCCGAAGCCCTCTTCCTCAAAGCGAAGCTCCACGTCAAAACGGCGGTTGATCTCACCGACGAGAGCAAAATAGTCAAGACTCGTAGCACCCAGGTCAAGCATGATATGGGCTTTGTCGGGTATTTCATTTTCTTCAAGTCCAAGACATGCTGCCAGCATGCTTCGCAGTATGCGCTTGACCTCGCTCTCCTCTCCGGTTTCGGCAGGTGCTTCTTCCTTTGTCTTCAAGGAGAAAAGACGCACGCGACCTTCGTCGATCTCACGCAAGAGGTAGGCGCGGCTGACCTTGATCGCACCCTTTGCCTGAATGGGATCGTGGGTAAAATAGACCTCGCGCACACGGTAGGCGGGCACAAGGGAGGCATTCGCGGTCTCTATCGCCCTGAGAATGGCGTTTTTCTGTAAGGCAAGAAGTCCTTCGGCAATCTCGACGATCAGCACAAGACGGCTGTTATCGGCACTGCCCAGCACCGAAAAGTGCTTGACGTAAGGCAGCGTAAAAGCTGCCTCGGCAAGATCGGGATTCAGGTTTTCACCGTCGTCCGAGAAAACGAGGTCGGACAGTCTGCCCTTGATATAATAACGGCCGTCGGGGGTAAGCGTAGCCAGATCCCCCGTGGCAAACCACTCAGCCCTCGGCTGTTCGTCGCCGTCTTCAAGTATACGCTTGCAGAGAGACTCGCCCTTGATAAAGAGCTGTCCGTCCTCACCGATACGATAAGAGACCGAATCAAAGGGCTTGCCGATAGCACCGAGGAGACGGTGCTTCGGCTTTTTTCCCAGCTCAACAGAAGTGATACCCACCTCCGTCATGCCATAGCCGTTATACAGGGGATAGCCGATGCCGTTCAGAAGCGAGAGTGTGGAGGCTTTTATATAACTGCCGCCGGTGATCATAAAGCACACGCTGTCACCGAGAAGACGGCGGCGAACGGTGGCAAAGGCCTTTTTTGCAAACGCCATGCCGAGACGCGGTGAGATATTCTGCAGTCGAAGAGACCGCGCAAGCGCTTTTTGAAAGCGCTTTTTCGTTTTTGCATCCTTGGCGTTCAAGGCGGCGCGCAATGATTTTTCGATCGAGTGAAAAAGAAGCGGCACGGCAAAAATATGCGTTACCTTATGCACACGCACGGTACGCAGAATATTTTCGGGAACAAGATCGGGCAAAAACACCTGTGTTGCTCCGAGAAAGGAAAACCACAGATAGGTCACGGCAAAGCCGAAGATATGGTAGAGCGGCAGAAAGGAAAGCACGCGAAAGCCGCCCTTATACGAGGCAACGATCGTGGGATTTTCTTCGACGACAGAGGCTGTGTTAAGAAGCTCTGCCGCCATCTCTTTACCCGAATAGAAGCAGAGCTTTTTCTTCAGAGTCGTGCCACTCGTCGAGAGAACGAATTCATCGGCAAAGGGGCCCGCGGGCAATCCCTTACCCCTGCCCTCCTCAAGAAGCGTTTCATAAGAAAACGCGGGATAGGCAAGCGGTGTCGCACCGTCACAGAACACGACTACCTCTGCCCCAAGCGTTACCAGCATCTCCTCACTGAAGGAGGCAGGCTGACGCAGATTGACGAGATACGGCTTGTTGCCGCTTTTCAGGATCGCCCAGAAGGCAGTGATCCAGCGCGGACTGTTCTCGCCGTATAGCCCGATATAGCAGTCCGTCTTACCCATTCGCCATGCGAGTGAAAAAGCAAGCGCATCGATATCGGCGGCGGCTTCGCGGTAAGTATAAAAAAGCTTTTTCGTCATGGTGGGTATTTCCCCCATGACGAGCGTTTCGTTTTGGTCGAAAAGGATGCCGTAGATCGCTTCAAGCGTTCGGTCGCTCTCTGCAAGACGGTCAAGCCTTTTTTTCACGCGTTTACGTATTGGATTCATGCAAGCTCTTGTCGTTTACCGATCCTTGCGATCGACTGCGGCAGGAAGAAGGCCATCACGAAGGCTGCCATACAGCAACCGGAGACAATAAGCGGCAGAAGGATCACACAGTCGATCGATTTCAGTAGGTTGAGAATGATCCTTGAGCCGATACCGGCGGCAACTGCCTCGAAAATACCCTGCACCGCAAAATACATGGAAGAGGCACAGACGGCTGAACGCTCGTTTTCCTCAGCGGCAAGCTGTGCGGGCACGGTATAGGAGACTGAGAAGAACGCACCGATGGCAAACGAGGTAGTAACGGCGGCGACGAGTGCCATGGGAAGCATCACAGCCTCAGGCATATAACGCGTGAAGAACATCAGCGTCATACCGACCGAGAAGACGAGAAGACAGTATTGATAGGCAAAGCGCAGGCCTTTTCTCTTGATGATCTTGTTATAGAGGATAAGCGTAAAGGGGATGGGCGCAAAGGCGGCGGGCATGACGAGCGCCATGCTGACCGACGTATTCGAGAAAAATTCGTTAATGCCGCTCAAGAAGAGCTGCATGCCGATATTCATGGTGGAAAGCACGAAGAGCCAGAATAAAAAGGGCTTGTTACGGAAGGAGTAGGTAAAGGACTGCAGAACGGTCAGACGCTCCTGCTTCACGCCCGACAGAGTGTAAACACCGTCCTTGGTCGACTTCTCCCTGATAAGGAAGAAGGGGATCAGCATGGTGGCGGCAAGCGGCAGGAAGATCAGCGCAACGAGGCGGATATTCACACGCAAAGTATCCACGAAAAGCGGCACAAGCACAAAGCTCAGCGAGAAATACACGACGTCGCAGATCGACTTGACGTTTGAAAGAAGCACGCGATCCTTGTCACTTGCCACAATCTCGGAGAAGGTGGCGTAGAAGGTCAGCATGGTCAACGTGTAGGTGCAGTAGAAGATACCGAGAACGAGCGAAAACCAAAGAGTGTTAAGAAGGCTTGCCTCTTTATTCAGCGGAACAAGGAAAAGACAGTAGGAGAGCAACATCGGAATATAGCCGATAAGGATCGCGGGGCGGCGTCTGCCCCATTTGGTACGCAGATTGTCGGTAAAGGAGGAAAAGGGGATGTCAATAAATCCGTCAAGCACCTTCACGGCAAAGCTCAGCGCCATCCAGACGCCGATGATCACGAGATTGCGGTTGAAATAAGTCCAATTTTCGACGTTCTTATCGAAGCCGTCGGCTATCAGTGCCGAGCAGAGATACGAGCCCACGATCATATTCAGCATATTCACGCCGAGCCCTGAGCATCCGTAGAGGATGATCTTCCACCGTTTATCAAGTATTTTCATAGCAGTTCCCTTTCAAGAAGTCGTATTATTCAAAGCAAAGCACCAAGGGGAAAAGCGGGTCGGCGGCATCCACCGCCGTTGCCTCGGTGTAGGGGTATTCGTTTGCAAGATAGCTCAATGCCTCTTCCGTGAAATCTTCTTCGCGGTCTGAAGCGGCGAAGAGCGTCACCACGTCCTTGGCCTCACGCGACATAACGGTAGCGATCACCTCTTTTGAAAGGACTGTAAGCGACTCGCCCACGGCAAGCAGCTCCTCCCCGAGAAGGGCGACAAAATCGCCTTTTTGGATCTGTCTGCCGTCGAAAACAGCATTTTTTGTCGCCTTTGAGACTACAACCGTCGTGATGTTGGCGACGACCTCGTTCAACTGCGCGGCAAGAAGCTCCACGTTTTCTTCCTCAAAATCGACCATGGGAAGTGCGGCGTAGCATTCGGCGTCCGAAACGGTGTCGAGAATGATCACCCTGACACGGCGGCAGAGCTTTTTCGCCTGCTCGGCGGCAAGTCGGGTATTTTTGTTGTTCGGGAAGACCAGCACCGTATCCGAATCCGCACGCTCGAAGGCTTCGATGAAATCGGATGCCGCGGGCGGACAAAGACGGTCGCTCTCCATCACGAAATCAGCCCCCATCTCGAAAAAGCGCTCCTTCATGAGCGGATCGTGCGCCACGGCAAGGATCGAGAAGTGGTGGCACTTGTTCTCGTAGGTAACGATCGGCTTTCTGACGGCGGTCTCTTCCCTCTCGTGATGCTGAACGCTCATGTTTTCGATCTTCAGCGAGAGAAATTCTCCGAAGGGATGGCAGAGCGCAAGCACCTTTTCAGGCGTCCTCGTATGGATATGCAATTTGACCTTATCGCCCTCTGTGGCGGTCACGATCGAATCGCCCAGAGTGGCAAGCGCCAGGCAGAAGGCAGCATAATCCATCTCCTCTCTGCCGTCGGTAAGCTGTATCAGAAGCTCGGTGCAATAACCGAAGGGGAATTCACTTTGCCTCGTATAACGCGTATAGTCGATGACCTCGGTGGGAGAAGCGCCATCCAAAACAGCCTCCACCGTCTCGTTATTGAGATACTTCTTCATGCCCTCGAAAAGATAGACGATGCCCGCGCCGCCGCTGTCTACCACTCCCGCCGATTTCAGGATCGGCAAAAGCTCGGGGGTTTCTTCAAGCGTAAGCCGCGCCTTGTCGAGAAAGATTCCGACTACGTCCTGAAGCGTTTCCACGCTTCCCTTTTCAAAGGCAGCCCTGACGTGGTCGCTCGACTCGCGAAGGACGGTCAGGATCGTGCCCTCCACGGGAGACGCCACGGCGCCGTAGGCACTCTTCACGCCGCGCTCAAGCGCGGCAATAAAGGTGGGACAGTCGGCGGTGGCAAGCTCGTAAAAGGTCTCGGAAAAGCCCTTGAAAAACTGCGAAAGGATCACGCCCGAATTGCCTCGCGCACCGAGAACGACCGCCCCCGCAAAGCGCTTGGAGAGCGTCGGCAAGCCGTCCTGCAGGTTCTTGATGGCGCAAAAGCCGTTTTGCATCGTCATGACCATGTTGGTGCCGGTATCTCCGTCGGGTACGGGAAAGACGTTAAGATCGTTGATATACTCCCGATGTCGCGCAAGGTTACGGATGCCGTAATCGATCAGGCTGTGATAGTGCTGACCGTTTAACTGACGGATCATACGCTGTATCGCTCCTTTGCTTTCTCAAAATAGTGGTTTACTTGCCGATCACGGCGTTCATGATCGCCTTTTCCTCGCAAAGCTCGTCAGAGACCTTGTTGCCGAGATAGTAGACGCCGATCATGCCGGGGCCGACGTTCGCGCCGCATCCGGCAAAAACCTCGGTCAGGAGCACCTGCTTGGGCGAAAGTGCCTGCTCGAGCTTTTCTTTCAACGTCTTTGCATACATCTCACGGTTGGAATGGCAAACGAGAAGCGTCTGATCCTCAAGACCGACGGCGGATGCCTTGACGTAAGCGACGGTAGTGTCAAGTGCCTTGCTGATGCCCTTGACCTTCGTCAGAACGGTGACGTAGCCGTTCTCGTTGCAGTCGCCCATCGGCTTCACGCCCGCAAAGCTGCCCATGATCCCCTTGCCCATAGTCAGTCTGCCGCGGCGTGCGATGAAGAAGAGGTCGTCGATCGGGCCCATCTGATGCACGCGGCACTTGTTTTCTTCAAGCCACGCGATCACCTCGTCGTAGCTTTTACCCTGCTGTTTAAGAAGATGCGCATAGATCACGAGAAGACCGAAGCCGCCGGACATACGGAAGGAGTCGAAGCAGTAGATCTCGCTGTCAGGGTATTCAGCCTTCACGCGCTCTGCCGCATGGCAGGCAAAATTGTATGTGCCGCTGATACCCGAGGAGATCGACATGCTGATAACAGCGTAGCCCTTCTCTGTCCACGAGCGAAAAGCCTCGTAGTATTCCTCAAGATTCGGAGGCGCCGTTGTGATCTTGGTCTTTTTATCCGAGAGAAGACGGTAAAACGTCTCTCTTGAGACCGTTTTCCAGTCAAGCGACGTCAGGGTCTCCTTCCCGTTGATATTGATATGACCTTTGATATAGTCCTCCATGCCGATCATGGTACGGATCTCTTCGGTAAGGTCACAGGTCAGGTCAGCCAAAATGACATAGGATTTCATGATAAACGCTCCTTGCGGTTCTTTGCCGCAGAAAAATATCTCGCCGTTCCGTGCAACGCGCATGAAACGACACAATAAAGCAATTATAGACATTATACCAAGGTTGCGCGGATTTGTCAAGATTCCGAGGAGAATTTGTGACGGATATGTGAAGCAATTGTTAAAAGAATAAAAGCTCCCTTTCCCGAAGAGAAGGGAGCTTGCTGAGAGAAAAGCGTCAGAAGAGCTTTTTTTCAAGAATACGCGCAAAGGCTTCAAGCCCTATGCGGTCTGCCTCGTCAAAGCGCGAAAATACGGGGGAATCGATATCCAGAACACCCACCGCCTCGCCCTTTGAAAAAAGCGGAATAACGATCTCGGAATTTGAAGCAGAGTCACAGGCGATATGCCCCGAAAAAACGTGTACGTCGGGGACGACGACGGTGCGTTTTTCCAGAACAGCCGTTTTTAATGATACGGCGACCACCGAGATCTACACGCAAGCAGGCTTCCCCTGAAAGGG
>CAZYFC010000046.1:0-10080 GCA_964646715.1 uncultured Lachnospiraceae bacterium | reverse complement strand
GCACCGAGCCTGAGCAGGTATCAAGCACGATATTGTAGCCGTTCAGCTTATACTGATGTACCATGGTTTTCCATCCTTATACAATGCAAAACGCTGTCCGGTTAGAGACAGCGTTTTACCGAATTTCAAAGATTACTTCTTTTCATTTTCGCACTGCTGATTAGCAACGCCGCAAGAAGTCTTGCAGGCAGACTGGCAGGAAGTCTGGCATTCGCCGCAGCCGCCGTTTTCCTGCGTCTTCTTGATATCCTTGGTCTTTACCGTCTTGATTCTCTTCATGAGTGTAGCCTCCCTATCGAAAATAGTACTTAACTGTAATTAACTTTAGCATAAATCACTGCAAAAGTCAAGTGAATTTGCAGAAAGAAGCGGTTTTTTCGGCAAAATCTCGCGCTCACAACAGACTGATCAGAAGATCGGCGTGTTCTTTTACCGAAAAAGCGGCAAAATACAGCTCCTCCATCGGTATCCATTTTTTGAAAAAAAGCGTCGCCCTCTCTTTATTTCGCCGAATGATCCTCTCTCTTTGTACCTCTTCCTCAACATCGAGAAAAACCTTGAGGTCATAGAAGCCGATGAGGTCGGGATGGTGTGCATACGAGCCTTCAACCACCGTCAGCGCTGTGGGAAGGAGTTCTATCGGCTCGCTATACGTAAGCGTGTGGCAGTCGAACCCGGAATAGATGCCGTTTTGCCCTTTTGACAGCGGTAAAAGCACTTCGTCAAGAAGCCTTTCGCGCTCCATATTGCCGCCGATTTCCTCAAGACGCAGCGGTGTGCGCTTTTCGGGCGGCAGAAAAAAACCGTCACAACCGATCAGCGTCACCGAGGGTGCGTCAGCTTGTTCTTTAAGGGAGGAAACAAACGCCCCTGCAAGCGTGGTCTTGCCTGCTCCTGCGCGTCCGTCAATAGCGACAGTCACGCGACTTCTTTCGGATAAAAGCATCCTGACGGCGTCTGTCAGCTCGCTGACCGCCCCATCAAGAGAGCCTCGGTAGGTCTTTTTTTTCATCTATTCCTCGACTTTCTCCTTTGTTTTTCGGAAGAAGAAGATGGGTGCGGCGAAGTGCCAGCATGACGGAGGGAATCAGAATGAGCTGAATGAAAATGCCCGGGAGCGCAGCGGTGAAGGCGCTTGCCAGAAATGCCGCAAAGGTCAGGCGTCCACCGGACACACCAAGCAACAGGGCATAGACGGCACCCCAGAGGGCACGGCCTGCCAGCATGGCTGAAATAAGACTGATATACAGCGAAAGAAGCGTTTTTTTCTTAAAGAGCGAATAAAGAAAGCCCACGGTGAAGCCGTATACGGCAAGCTCTACGCTCATGGCAACGGCATTCGGGAAGAGGATCGGCATGCCGAAGGTGACGGCACGCAGAAGCGGCGTGATCGCCCCGACGGCAAGCCCATACTGCCAACCGCAGATGAGGCCGCAGAAGAAGACAGGCAGATGCATCGGCAAAAGCATATTGCCGATCTGCGGGATCTGCCCCGTCAGAAGAGACAGAACGAGTCCGAGCGCCATAAGCATGGCAGACAGCGCCAGGCGGAACAGCTTTTTATGTTTCATTGCATAGTCCTTTGGTGAGCGGCAAAGCGTCGCAGCAAAAACACCTCTATTGAACGGCATGCACAATCAACGATAAATGAAGGTCAAAGCACGCTGTTGCGACATAGTCCCCGCAGTCCGTACAACTGCGTTTTGCAAGCGAAAAACAGCCTCTTTTCAAAATATCGTGCAGACCGAAGGTGTTTCTTTTGTCGTATCTTACTTTTTATCCTTCTTTTTCAAAAGATATTTGTCAATTTTCTCTACCATATTGTCAGGCATCTTACGCTCAATGGGGAAGAACGCAGCGCCCACCACGCGATCGGAGAAATTCTTTACAAAGGTCGCGGTCCTGGCAAGGCTTTCAGCCGAGAGGATCTCGATCACGTCGTAGCGGCAATGGATCTGCGACGTACCCGGTGCGGCAGCACGGAAGAAATTGATGGCGGGAATGCCCTTATCGGCAAAGGGGATCGAGTCGGAGGAATAAATATCCTGACGCACGATCATCGGATAGCCTACCTCTTTGTAATAGAAGGTCAGGGCGTTACAAAGACTCTCCTCAGCCGTGACGTTTGCCATCTCTCTGCCGAGGATCGGGCCTGCCATATCGAGGTTGATACAAAGGCGGATCTTATCAAGCTCCTCCTCGTGCGAGGCAACGTAAGCCTTGCTTCCGTAAAGGCCACGTTCCTCCGAGCCGCAGAAGATGAAGCGAAGCGTGCGAAGCGGAGGTTTTTTGACGTAATGGCGCAAAAGCTCCATGACCATGGCACAGCCGGTGGCGTTATCGAAATAGCCCTTCGAAAAACGCACCGTGTCGTAATGCGCGGTATAGACCACGATCTCATCGGGATACTTCGTGCCCTTGATCTCGGCAACGACGTTTTTTGACTCGCTCTCACCCTCCTCCTGAGAGAGTGTGATCCTTGCCCTCGTGGGCTGCTTGGGGATCAGCGAGAGAGCATCCTTTACGTGGATATTGACACCCGGAATTTTGCCGTTTTCAATATGCTCCTCGCGAAGCATTCTCTCCTCAAGGTCAGTCTCAGAGAGCTTGTCGCGGAAGGTGCCCGAGGTAGTGATAAAGCCGACAGCTCCCGCTTTAACGAGCGCTTCATAGCCTGATACGGTCATTCTGCCTGTAACGAGCAGGATCTTTCCCTTGACGTCTGCGAGATCAATAGGCTCCGTTCCCTCGATATAAGCAAATGCCGCTTCAATCCCCTCTTCGGCGGCGTTGCCTGAAAAGCCGTAAGCTGTGCAGGGGATCTCCTTATAAAAAGGCGCGGTAATTTCAAGCTTTGCAGTCCTCACGCGGTAGGAGGGCACCTTGAAGGTCTCGTAAGTGGGCGTAAGACCGCATGAAGCGATCTCTTCATAGAGAATGGCAGCGGCTTCCTGTTCGCTTTCATAGGTTGAAAGTCGTTCAAAGCCCATTTTTTTTAAGAGAGCGAACATTCTGTTTCCCGAGATAGGCATGACGTTTTCTCCTTTGTTTTGTATATCGGTCATTTAGTTGTTTTTCTTTTCTTTTTGGATTTTTTATTCTGTAGCTGCTCAATAGCGGCAAGGAAGGTCTCAATATCCTTGAATTCGCGGTAAACTGAGGCAAAGCGCACGTAAGACACTTCATCAAGCTCGCGAAGGCGCTCCATCGCCATGATACCGATCTCAGAGGAGGTCACCTCAGTCTTCAGCGAGTTGATAAGCTCGGACTCAATATCCTTGGTGATTTCTTCAAGCTGATCGGGCGTAACAGGACGCTTGTAGCAGGACTTGATCAGCCCCGCAAGGAGCTTCTGGCGGTCAAACACCTCTTTCGAGCCGTCTTTTTTGATGACGAAGAGTGGCACCTGCTCTACAAATTCATAGGTCGTGAAGCGGTGTTTGCAGGAGAGGCATTCTCTTCTTCTGCGAATGCTGGCGTTTTCAGTCGGTCTTGAGTCGACAACGCGGCTGTCCTCATAGCCGCAGATCGGACATTTCATAGCGTAAAACCATCCTTCGTTTTTCGTTGATCTATCAGAATCAGGCGTCAGTTGCATCAAGAAGCGCCTTGATCTTGTCATAAAAGGGCCTGCCGCCCAAAAGATTGACCGCCCCGACAAGTGCCTTTGCCGAGAGATTCATCGGAAGCGCCGCCGCCTTCAGAAAGGCTTTACGCTTCTCCTCGCTATTCTCCTTACCGCGAAAACCGTCCTCGTAGAGCGTGAAAAGCGTGATCTCTTCAACTTCTTCGACCACAGCGTCGTCAGCGAAGGGAAGAAAAAGCGCCCTTAAAAGCGCACTCTCCATCCCCTCAACGCCGAGCGTCCCTTCTTTTGAGGGCGTTTTCTTGCGCTTTTCCTTCCCCATAATATCGGGAATGTAAACGTGAGAGAGCTTATCCTGCGGAATAATGCCGTTGAAATAATTGCGTATCACAAGTCCGGCTCCGTCGGCATCCGAAGCGACGATCAAGCCGCGCTCCTCTGCCAGGCGGCGAAAGAGCGCCTTTTTTTCATCATTTCTGAAAATACCGAAGCCGTCGGTCGTGACAATATACGCGTCGAGGATCGACGAGAGCTTGATCTTATCGTACTTACCCTCTACGACCACGACCTTCGTCAGCTTGATCTTGTCCATATTGCCCCTTTTAGCGCGAGAGCGCGATGATCAGACGCTCGATGAGAAAATACTTATCCACCGAACGCGATTTCAGCTTGACGTCAGTCTCGTAGCAAAGCTCCGCTGCACGCTCAAGCTCCTTCACCGAGCGGTTACGCACACTGTTTTGCCTTAGCTTGACCGAATATTCCTTCATTTTGGTGGCGGCAACGATCTCGGATAGAGACATGCCTGCTTCAGTAAGCGTTTTCACGACCAGCATGTCCGAGATCACGCGGAAGATCGACGAGGCGATCTCGATCGGCTTTTCGCGGCGACGCTTCATATCGGTGAAAAGCGCGAAGGCGCGCGTCATGTCGCCCTCCATGATGGCGTTGACGAAGTCAAAGGCACCCGATTCGCGGTAGGAGGTCACGACTGACGGGAGCATTTCGGCTGTGACGTGATCCTGCCCTTTTGCAAGCGCGTAGGCAGAGAGCTTGTCGATCTCGCAGGAGAGAACGTTCATATCGGTGCCCGAGCGCTCGATCAGTGCATGACAGACTTCGGGCGGTGCAAACACGCCCGATGCAGCAAAGTGCTTGCCTGCCCACGATGCCAGCTTATTGGACGCTTGCTTGGCAAATTCAACGATCTGCACCGCCTCCGAGAGCTTTTTGTAAAGCTCGGTCGGTTTTTTGGCAGTTCCCGCCGCGAATTCTTCTTCACGCATATAGAAAAGAACCACCGTGTCGCCCGTATCCTTCAGCATGGCGGCAAGCTCATCAAGCGCATCCTTATTCAGCTTGATGAGATTCACGTCGCTGACCTCGACCAGGCGGCGCTCAGCAAGCATCGGCAGAGTCTCTATCTCCCCTGACAAAAGAGACAGATCGCTGATCAGGCTGTGATTGAAGGGAGCAAGCGTCTCGTCAGCGAGAAGTGACGCACGCATTTTTTCGCGGTAACGTCCCTTAAGATAGTCTTCGTCTCCAAAAAAAAGGTACGCGCCGCGCATATTCGGTTGTATTGCTCTGTCCAGCTCGGCAAGCGTCATGGCGCGCTCCTTTCAAATAAGCGGTAAACGATCAGCTCTCGGTCTTATCGACAGACGCTTCCTCTGCCGTTTCATTCTTTTTTCCCTTCAAATAAGGCAGATAGAGGAGAAAATAATTGATACCCGAATAGACCGTCATAACCGTCATAACGGCAAGTGAAATGTAGGAGATCCAGAGTGAATCGGTAAAAATGATCGGTTCAACGAGTGCGGCAAGGATAAAAACGATCTGCGAGACGGTCTTGATCTTGCCTGCCATATTGGCAGCGATGACTGCACCGCCCGTATTCTTGCAGATAAGACGGAGAGAGGTCACGGCAAGCTCACGCAGGATCACGATAAAGAGCGAAAATGCAATGCAGATCGCGAAAATGCAAAGCGTATTGTCTTCCTCTGCCCCGATGATGCCAAATCCTGCCAGCTTCTCAAGATTGACCTCGTAATATTTCCGCATGTAAAAGATGATCAGCGCGATCATACCGCCGATCACGAGCAGCTTATCGGCAATCGGATCGAGAAATTTTCCGAAATCCGACACGGCGTTGTATTTTCTCGCGATCTTTCCGTCCAGCATGTCGGTCAGCGAGATCAGCGCAAAAACAACTGCGCCGACGACGCGTGTCCAGGTCTCTGTAGGGAGAATGGGAAAAATGATAAACACCATAAAAAACGGCACAAGCACCGCACGGATGACGGTGAGAATGTTAGGCACTTTCCTGATATCCATACTGAACTCCTTACGCTTCCCCGTAGAGGTCGTAATCGACCGCATCGGTGACGTTTACCTTCACGAAGCATCCGTCAGAAAGGCGCTTGCGCGAAGAAAAATAGATCTTTTTATCAATATCGGGCGCGTCGGACGCCGTTCTGCCGTAATAGGTCTCGGCAACGGCATCAAAACCCTCGACCAAAACGTCCACCGTTTTACCGATGGCACTTTCGTTCTTTTCTTCCACAACGGCGTTTTGTGTCTGCATGATGATATCGTATCTGTCGAGCTTGACCTGCTCGTCGATCTGATCCTCAAAGACTGCCGCAGGCGTTCCCTCCTCCGCGGAATAGGTAAACGCACCGAAATGATCGAACTTCACGTCCTTGATGAAGGCACAGAATTCTTCAAATTCGTCCTCCGTCTCTCCCGGAAAACCGACGATGCCGGTTGAACGGATAACGATATCGGGTACTGCCTCGCGCAGACGCCTGATCGCGTCTTCAATCGTCTTTCTGCCCCCGTGACGGTTCATGCGACGAAGAATACGGTCATTGATATGCTGGATCGGCAGGTCAATATACTTCAGGAGTCTGTCGTTCGTTCTGAATTCATCACAAAGCTCGTCGGTGATTTTGTCGGGATAGCAGTACAAAAGACGTATCCAAGGGATATTCGTCTCCTTTGTAATGCATTTCACAAGCCTTGCAAGAGAATATTCGCCGTAAAGATCAAGACCGTAGCGCGAGGTATCCTGTGCAACGATGTTAAGCTCCTTCACGCCGATCGCTTCAAGGTTTTTCGCTTCCGCGACGATATCCTCGATCGGTCTGCTCCGAAAAACACCGCGTATATCGGGGATCGCGCAGTAGGTACAACGGTTGTCGCATCCCTCGGCAATCTTAAGATAAGCAGTATATTCAGGGGTAGTCACGATACGCTCGCCACCGAGAGACACCGTGTTTTTATCAAGACAGGAATGAAATTTCATACCTCGATAAGCCGATTCGACCGCTTTCACGATCTCGTGAACAGAGCCCACGCCGACGACAGCGTCCACCTCGGGTAATTCGGTAAAGATCTCATTGCCGTAACGCTCTGCAAGACAGCCTGTAACGACAATACCCTTAAGATCCTTGTTATCCTTCAACCAGGCGATATCAAGAATATTCTCGATCGCTTCTTTTTTCGCGCTTTCGATGAAGGCGCAGGTATTGATGATCACAACGTCAGCTTCCGTCTCATCACCCGTGACGGTATGACCTGCGTCGACAAGATGCTTCAGCATCACCTCGGTATCGATCAGATTCTTCGAGCAGCCGAGCGACACGAAGCCTACTTTAATAGAAGACATAGTTTTTTTCTCCGATTGTTTCGTTTTTCTCGCTTAAATGGCGAAATGCAGGGTAAAAAGCAGTGATTCAGTCAGGATCCTCGCTTTTATCCTTTTGAAGCAGCGTCAGCGCTTCACGGATCTCATAGCCGTTATAGCCGTTTCGCTTTAGTTTTCCGATCAGAGCCTCGCGGCTTTTATTCGCATTTTTCATGACAAGCTCCTTGGCAAGGACAGTAAAGTCAAGCTCCTCTGTCACTTCTTCAAAATACGCATCGACCGTTTCACGATCGAATTTTTGCAAAAGCGCCATTCTAAGGCGGCTCTTGCCGTAATATTTACGCCTTGCCAGAAATTCGGCGTGTGAAAAGAAGAGCCTTTTTTCATGGAGAAGGCCTGCCTTCACAGCTTCTTCAACGGCATCCTCCGCTTCGATCCGAGAAAAGCCCTTTTTCACAAGCTTTTCTCTCAACATACGCCGTGAGTTGGCACCCGCCTGCAAAATGCGAAGTGCGACCGCAAAAGCACTGTTCTCGCTTTTCGCTTCTTTTTTTTGTTCCCCGGACGTTTCTTCGGCGTATACGCTTTCCTGCGCGCAACCTACAGTTGCATCCTCACAGGCATCTGTTCTGTCCTCATACATCCTTTCGGCGTATTTATAGGGATTTTGGCAACCTACAGTTGCTTTCTTTTCTTTGCTTTTATCTTTTTGAATGATGATCACGTTTTTTACAGTACTTCGATCTCGAAATCGTCGTCGTCATCAAGAGGCGTAGGCTCAATGGCGGCGTCAAGAGTACCGCTGTCGCTAATGGCGCGGATCTTGTTCTCGATCTCCTCCATAACCTCCGTATGCTCTTCAAGGTAGGCACGCGCTTTATCGCGTCCCTGCGCGATACGCTCATCATTATAAGAAAACCACGCGCCGCTTTTTTCCATGATGCCCGCTTCAACCGCAAGGTCAAGGATCTCACCCGTCTTGGAGATACCCTTGCCATAGAGAATATCAAATTCCGCTACCTTAAAGGGAGGCGCGACCTTGTTTTTCACGACCTTACACTTGACGTGGTTACCATAGCTGTTCGTGCCGTTCTTGAGGACCTCGGATTTGCGGATATCGATACGCACCGAGGCATAGTATTTCAGCGCCGTACCGCCGGGTGTCGTTTCAGGATTACCGTAGACGATACCTACCTTGAGGCGAAGCTGATTGATGAAGATCACGATGCAGTTCGTTTTCGCAATTGAGCTTGTCAGCTTACGAAGTGCCTGCGACATGAGCCTTGCCTGTGCCGCCACCTGCGTCTGACCCATTTCAGAGTCGACCTCCGACTGCGGCACAAGGGCTGCCACCGAGTCGACCACGACGATATCAACCGCCCCCGAGCGCACGAGCGACTCGGTGATCTCAAGTGCCTGCTCGGCAGAATCGGGTTGAGAAACGAGCAGCTCGTCAATATCGATGCCAAGCGCCTTGGCATACACGGGATCAAGCGCGTTTTCTACGTCAATGTATGCGGCAGTGCCGCCTTTCTTCTGCACCTCGGCAACCGAGTGCAGGGCAAGCGTAGTCTTACCGGAGGACTCAGGGCCGTAGATCTCAACAATCCTGCCGCGCGGCAGACCGCCGATACCGAGTGCGAGGTCAAGCGTCAAAGAGCCTGTCGAGATCGCCGTGACGTTCATTGCCTTATTGTCACCGAGGCGCATGATCGCGCCCTTACCGTGATCCTTCTCTATCTGCAAAAGAGTGGATTCCAGCGCCCTCTTCTTTGCATCGTTCGTTTCAACCTTCGTAGCGGTTTCCTTCTTTTTGGTTGCTTTTGCCATCTTTACGTTCCTTCTTTCTCTGAAATTAGGGATGTTGACCTCCTGACAAGGCGTCCTTCTCTGTTAATAAGGCGTCTCTGTCACGCCGATGATCATCGTTTGATTCACGAGCTTCCAGACACCGTTTTCTACACGGATCTCCACGTCCTTCTGCACCTCGATGGGATTACCTTCGCTGTCAAAGCGGTAAAGCGTGATCTCTGCCTGAATATGCGTGGCATTTGAGCGCTTCACTCTTGCCGAGCCGAGAAGCGCCACCGATCGCGGGCTGTACATATGATCTGCCACGTTGATCTCAAGATGTCCTTCGCTATCCTCGGCAAAACGTGGCGGGTAGCTGAGATCCTCATCCCCCAAGCCCTCAAAGGCGTATTCGTAAATCGCTTCAAGCGAGGTGGAGACGATCAAAGCGTCAACCTCTGCCATCAGGCTTGCGATCGTCAGGTATTTGGAGTCAGACGCCACTTTATAATATTTCTGATACGAAGCGTTCACGTCATCCCCCGGATCCTCCTCTGTCTTGAAGGCGTCTCCGTAGATATAGCGATTAAGCTCCGCCTCGCGCGTGAGAAGCTCGTCAAGGATCTCGTTCGCCTCATCGTTTGAATAATAGCCGCAGGCTGTCAAAGAGATCAGCAAAACGGCGATCAGCATGATACACAGTACTTTTTTCATAATAAATTCCTTCCCTTGCCCGACATAATCGGGCAAGGGATCATACTCGTTTTTTCAGTCGGTTTACAGCTCATCATCAGTCATGTCGGGCGTTTCTTCTTCCTCTGTGTCTTCAAAGACGTTGCCGACCTCTTCGTCCTTCTTAGCAAAAGGACGCTCACCGCGTTCAAGGGCTTCACGCTTCAAAGCCTCTTCAGCACGGCGCTTTTCGTCTTCTTCCTCTTCTTCACGGCTGACGCGCGTGATATTCACGACGGTCGCACCGTCGTCAGGACGCATGACGATCACGCCTGCAGCCGTTCTTGAATAGGTCGGGATCTCTGAAACAGCCGTGCGG